>CAUFAM010000079.1 GCA_959022875.1 uncultured Oscillospiraceae bacterium
CCTGCTCCTTCTGCTAAGACAAGAAAACGGCTTCTGCCAATGGCAGAAGCCGTTTTTTCTTATTCTATGACACTCTTGGCGGCGTCCAGGTCATTGGCCACCACCAGCAGCACCGTGTTACCCCGCTGCTCGGTCAGGGCTCCCTCCAGCTTGGGGATCTCTCCGGGGCGGTAGCTCTCATTGGCGGAAATCTGTCCCGCCACATAGGCATCCAGCGCCTCCAGCGCCTCGGCGGCCTTGTCCTCATCGGCCAGCACCAGCACCGCCCCCTCCTCACAGGTGGCCCCGGCGGAGCGCTGCACCGCGCAGTCCGTCAGATCCTCCCGGGCAAGGCCGTAATCTCCCAGCTTATAGAGGGCAAAGGCGGTGTCACCGTCCAACTCCTCCAGCGTCTCGGAAAAGGCACCTGCCTCCACCATAGCGCTTACCAGGCCGGTAGAATAGGAAGCCTCTCCCTTGCCTGCACCGCAGCCAGCCAGGACAAACAGGCCCATGGCCGCCGCCAGTGCCAATATCATCAGTTTTTTCATGGTATTCCTCCTCAGGGCATCGCTTTGCGCAGCAGTCCCACTCCAATGGGCGTGGGGCCGGTATGTACGCCGATCGTAATTCCAATCTGATATGCCTTAGTGACCTCCGGGCGGTCATAGCCCCGTTCCAGCAGGCCCTCATAGACCTGCCGGGCAAACTCCCGGTGCTCCTCCTGATCCAGGCCAACACCCGTGGCCAGGACATACTGGTTCAGATCCAGCTTCTCCTTTTCAATATAGCGGAAAAAGAGCTCCCGCACCCGCACCAGGGACTTTTTGCGTCCCTGGGCAATACCATCGGTGACCAGCTCCCCGTTTTCATAGCCAATCAGAGGCTTAACCTTGAGTAAAGCCCCCGTGGTAGCCGCGGCCTTTCCGATTCTCCCCCCGTGGCGGAGATACTCCAGATCGTCGGTGGTAAAGAAAATCCGCCCGGTCCGGGGCAACTCTTCCAGGACGGCAACCGCCTGCTCCAAGGTCAGCTCCATGTCACGCAGGCGCACCGCCTGCTCTACCAGCAGACCTTGCAGCACCGTGGCCAGCCTGGAATCCATCACATAGATCTGCGCCTGGGGGAACTCTTCCCGCAGCTCTTCGGCGGCATTTCTGGCCGTCTGATAGGAACCGCTGAACAACCCGTTGAGGCAGATGCACAAGATTGGCATCCCCTGCCGGGCGATGGGAGAAAAGGCATCCAGATAATCTTCCATCGTGGGCATGGAGGTCTTGGGAAAAACTCCGGGCATATCCGCCATACGCTGGTAAAATTCCCGCGTGGAGATGTCCCGCTCCTCCCGGTAATAGGTCTCATTGCTCAGGGCGGCATAGTAAGATACCATCTCCACGCCGAGACTGCGGCATCTCTCCCGTCCCAGATCACAAGAACTGTCACTCACAATTTGGAACTTCATATGTGTCTCCTTCTCTCCGTGGCCCCCCTCTCTCCTGGGGCCGTGACCGGGCCTCGCCCGGTGGGAATTAGCGTAAATTATACACCTTTCTTTCCAATAACTCAACTATAAATTGTTAATTTTTCTGGATTTGGGTATGTTTTCCCCGTGTCCTCTTCTCCCACGCCAGATCTCCATGCCCCAGCAGCAAAGGGGCAGCAGATAGAGATAGCAGGCAAAGGGCAGTGCGGAAAGCCCCACTCCCATGGTGGTCAGCGGAACGCTGCAGGCAATGGCCCAGGGCACCAGCCCCGCCAGGTTGATCACCGTGTTGCCAATGTTCGCGGCCATCTCCATGGGGGGCAGTCCCCGGCGGCGGTACTCCTCCCGGGTGAGCTGGGCACTGAGCACTGTGCCCACCGTCTGGTTGCAGAACAGCATGCAGGTGCCCAACGCCAGCAGAATGTGTACGGCAAACAGACCAATCCGGTCTATGAGCTGCCCCATTTTCTCCACCACCGGGTTGAGAAACCCGGTGCCGCTGAACAGCCCGGAGTAGGCGCAGGACAGCACCACAATCACTGCCACATCCAGCATGGAAGAAAGCCCACCACCCGACAAAATGTCCCGCAGCTCCGGCTGCTGCGCCTGGTATCCCGCCACACAGGCCCACAGCAGCTGCCCCGGATCCATGTGCTGAAGAAGCAGGGCGCACAGGGCGGACAGAACACAGCTGACCAGAATGGCCCCCACCGCGCTCACCCCTACCCAGGGCAGGGCCAGCAGGGCCGCCGCAGGCAGGATCACCGGCCAGCTCAGCTGAAAGCCGCTGGACAGCGCCTGTAAAATCTGACCGTCGACCTGATGAATGGGGTAAACCGGGGACAAAATACCATAGAGGGCCAGGGTAAGGACAAAGGGGAGCAGGGTATCCCGCCACATACGGCTGCGAAAAGCCCGGTCGTCCACCCCGGCCACCGCAGCCGCCACTGCCGCGGCGGAGGATGCCGGAGAGAGCCGCTCTCCCACATAGATGCCGGACATAATTGCCCCGGCAGCGGCCAGCAGATTCGCCCCGCCGCTGCGGGCAATGGTCATCAGGATCACACCTGCCGTCCCCACCACTCCAAAGGAGCTGCCAAAGGCCATACTGAACAGGGCAGGCAGCAAAAATGCCACCAAAAGGAAGGTATTGGGGGTAATCAGCGAGACGCCTGTACGCACGAAAAAGGCCACCGTCCCTCCTGCCCGCCACAGGGCGGTGAGCAGGCCGATCAGCAGCAAGATCCGCAGCACCTTCCCCGCGGTCTTCATCTCCTCCGCTGCCATACGTCCCAGCGCCCCCGGAGAATATCCCCGGCGCAGCCCCACGCATAAGAAGCACACAAACCCCGCCAGCAGCGCCCAGGACAGGCTCTTCCCCAGCCCCATGCAGGCTGCCACACAGGCCAGAAATACCAAAAATGCCAATAAAAGATCCATTTTATCCATCCTCTCCCGCACATTGTAGCACCCCACAGACCGTTTGTCATCCATTCAGCTTCGTTTCTCACCATGAATTTCTGCAAAAGCCCCATGGATCCGCCCGCTCTTTCCGCCCCTTCCCCCTTTCTTTTCCCTTGTTGGTGTGCTATAATAATTTGAGTTTGTATGTAAAGGTTGGAGTATTTCGTGAGCAATGTTACACTGATTGGAATGCCGGGTTCCGGCAAAAGTACCGTTGGCGTTCTGCTGGCCAAGTTCCTGGGCTATGGCTTTCTGGACGTGGATCTGCTGATCCAGCAGCAGCAGGGCGCGCTGCTCCAGGAGATCCTGGACTGCCGGGGGGTGGCAGCCTTTTTGGATGCGGAGGAGCAGGCCGTGCTGGGCCTTGACTGTGATGAATCTGTCATTGCTCCCGGAGGCAGCGCTGTGTGCCGCGAGCGGGCCGCTCTCCATCTCAGAGAGCTGGGCCCCGTGGTTTACCTGCGAGTGGAGCTGGAGGAGCTTCAGCGCCGGATTCAGAATCTCTCCACCCGCGGCATCGCCATGGAGCCGGGGCAGACCCTGGCTGATGTGATGGCCATGCGCGCTCCCCTTTATGACAAATATGCCGATCTGATCATAGACTGCCCCGCCGGCCAAAGCCTCACCCAGACTGCCCAGATGGTTCTGGAGCAGCTGCGGAAAAAGGGCCTGCTCCCCTGAGCCTATCTGCTTTTCCTCCAGACTCCGGCAGGAGCGCCGTCTCATCGGCCCAATGGAACCCCAGCCCGCAGGGAAAACGCGGGCCGGCCGGACAACGCAGTCCGGCTGAATGAGAAAAGGAAGTAATGCATGACATTTCGTGATCTGGGGCTCAGTGCCCCCATTCTGCGCGCCCTGGAAGAACAGGGCTACGCCAAGCCCTCTCCCATCCAGGAGAAGGCCATCCCTCCCGCCCTGGCCGGGCGGGATGTTCTGGGCTGTGCCCAGACGGGCACGGGAAAAACCTGTGCCTTTGCCACCCCCATCCTTCAGCGGCTGGATGCCGCCCCTCGGGACAAACGGGCCGTCCGTGCCCTGATCCTCACCCCCACCCGGGAGCTGGCCATTCAGATCGGGGAGAGCTTTGAGGCTTATGGCAAATATCTGAAGCTGCGCCACGCGGTCATTTTCGGCGGCGTGGGCCAGAACCCCCAGGTGGAGGCCCTGAAAAAAGGCGTGGATATCCTGGTAGCCACCCCCGGGCGGCTGATGGACCTCTATCAGCAGGGCTTTGTCTCCCTGGAACACCTGGAGATTTTTGTTCTGGATGAGGCCGACCGCATGCTGGATATGGGCTTTATCCACGACGTGAAGAAGATTCTCAAGTGGCTGCCCGCCCGGAAGCAAACCCTCTTCTTCTCTGCCACCATGCCCCCGGAAATTACCGACCTGGTCAACTCCCTGCTCCACGACCCGGCCAAGGTGGCCGTCAATCCCATTTCCTCCCCGGTGGAGGCCATCCGCCAGTCCGTTTATCTGGTGGACAAGGGAAATAAGACAAACCTCCTGGCCTACCTTATGAAGATTAAAGACGTGAAAAACGCCCTGGTCTTCACCCGCACCAAGCACGGAGCCAACAAGGTAGCCCGGGATCTGGAAAAGCTGGGCATTTCCGCCGCCGCCATCCACGGCAACAAGAGCCAGACCGCCCGGCAGCAGGCCCTGTCCGACTTTAAGGCCGGGCGTATCCGCTGCCTGGTGGCCACCGACATCGCCGCCCGTGGTCTGGACATCGAGGCTCTGTCCCATGTATTTAACTATAATCTCCCCGAGGTGCCTGAAACCTACGTTCACCGCATTGGCCGCACCGGCCGGGCCGGCAAGGAGGGCGAGGCCATCGCCTTCTGTGACTTTGGGGAAAAGCCCCTGCTCCGGGACATTGAAAAGCTGCTGGGCAAGCCCATTCCCCAGGTGAGCGACCACCCCTACCCCATGACCAACTTTGAGGCTCCCAAGCGGGATAAAAACGGCAAGATCATCAACGAAGAGGATGCCGAGGCCCGCCAGGCCGCCCGGCAGCTGCGCCAGCAGCGCCAGCAGGCCGCCGCGAAGGCAGCGGAGCAAAAGGCGGAACAGACCCGTCAGCTCTCCTACCCCACCGCGGAGGATGTCCTGCCTGCCCCGGAGGGCGGGGCCAAAAAGTCCCGCCGCCGCCGGAAAAAGGCCGCCGCTGCTCAGCCCACTGCCCCTGCGTCCGCTCCCGTCCAGACGGAAATGTCTCCTAAGGCTGCCGAACCTGCCGCTCCTGCCCAGCCCTCCAACCGGCCTAAGCGCGGCGTACGCTCGGGCACCCTGATGAACACGGGCGACTCCATGCCCCGCACCGAGTTTTACCGTCCCAACCCCCTGGACAGCGACATCATCATGGATGCCACCGCCCGGCTTTTGGCCCCCAGACGGCCTGCTGCTTCTCCTTCCCGCCCCGCTCCCCAGAGTCAGCCCTATACCGAGGGCCAGAGCAGCCGGCGGAAAAAGAAGAAGCACACCACCGCTCCCGCCAAGCCCCAGCTCCAGCTGGAGCAGCTCCCAGCCAAAAAGCAGGAGCAAAAGGGACCCCAGGCCAAGAAAAAGGCCCCCAAGCCCGCCCGGGCTGCCGCCCCTGTCAAACCAGAGCGTCCTGCCGCCCCCGCATCTCAGCCCAAAAAGCAGTCGGGCGCCAAGCGTACCCGCAGAGATCGGCCCCGTGGCATGCCCCTGGAGCCCAGAAGATCCCAGACCAAGGATTCCACCGAGCAGCCTAGCCTCATGAAGCCCTATTACCTGGATCTTGGGAACTGATTATAATATAAATGATAAATTTTACGATACGGAGGAGAAAAAAATGGATTATCAAGCTCTCTATCAGCAGAAGCTGACCACTCCCCAGGAGGCGGTCAAGGTGGTGAAGTCCGGCGACTGGGTGGACTACACCTGGTGCACCAACCACCCCATCGCCCTGGACAAAGCCCTGGCCGAGCGGAAGGATGAGCTCACCGACGTGAAGGTGCGCGGCGGCGTCACCATGTGGATGCCCGAGATCGCCAAGGCCGAGGACGCCGGCGACCACTTCACCTGGCATTCCTGGCACTGCAGCGGCATCGACCGCAAGATCATCTCCAAGGGCATGGGCTATTTCG
>CAUFAM010000080.1 GCA_959022875.1 uncultured Oscillospiraceae bacterium
AAAAGGCCGCATATGCGGCCTTTTTCTTCGATCAGGCTAAACTCATCCAATCAGATTCTGTTCCGTCTCCTTGTCAAACAGGTGGACGGCCTCGGGCCGGAAGGTGAAGTTCATCTCGGTTCCGTAAGTAATGCCGCCCCGCAGCTCGGCGGGAAGGTCGGCGGTGGGCACCCGGAGTACCACATCCTTGCCATTGCTGGTTACGTGGAGATAGTACTCGCTGCCCATCATCTCAGACACCTCCACCTTGCCGGAGAGGATTCCATTCCCGCTTTCTGAAGTAAAGCGGATGTGCTCAGGCCGAATACCCAGGATAATATCCTTGGCCTCGGTGCCGGTGAGCGCCTTCTGATCCTCTTCGGTCAGGCCGATATAGGTGCCAAACACATCAGCGTGATACGCGCCCTGCCCATCCTTGATGAGCTTGGCGTCAAAGAAGTTCATCTGGGGCGTACCGATGAAGCCGGCCACAAAGATGTTGATGGGATGGTCAAACACCTCCTGGGGCGTGCCGATCTGCTGGATAAAGCCGTCCTTCATAATAACGATCCGGTCTGCCAGCGTCATGGCCTCGGTCTGGTCGTGGGTCACGTATACGAAGGTGGTGTTGATCCGCTGACGCAGCTTGATGATCTCAGCGCGCATCTCGTTGCGCAGCTTGGCGTCCAGGTTGGAGAGCGGCTCGTCCATGAGCAGCACCTTGGGCTCGCGGACAATGGCGCGGCCGATGGCCACACGCTGACGCTGGCCGCCGGACAGGGCCTTGGGCTTACGGTCCAGATATTGGGTAATGCCCAGGATCTCCGCGGCATCCTTCACCCGCTTGTCAATCTCCTCCCTGGGAACCTTCTTCAGCTTCAGGGGGAATTCCATGTTCTCTTTGACCGTCATGTGGGGATAGAGGGCGTAGCTCTGGAACACCATGGCGATGTCCCGGTCCTTGGGCTCCACATCGTTGACCAGCTTGCCGTCGATGCGCAGCTCACCCTCGGAGATCTCCTCCAGGCCAGCCACCATCCGCAGGGTGGTGGACTTGCCGCAGCCGGAGGGGCCGACCAGAACGATAAATTCCTTATCGGCAATGTCCAGATTGAAGCTATGTACCGCGGTCACTGCGTTGTCGTAGATCTTCTTCACATTGGTCAGGGTTACAGTTGACATGTTTCAGGCCGTAGTCCCCGGGCCTCCGCCCAGGTTCCTCCCCACCGGGGGAGTTTTCTTACCCCCGGGAGTTTACGGCAGGTCTCCACACTGCCGCACCGCCGGCCAGCGGCAATTCCTCCTTCTTTTTTGGTATCCGTTCCTATGAAAATGGAGTAGGGAACGGACCCTGGATTATGTTGGACGGTTCCGGCTTACAGCGCGCCGGACACCACCTCTCCGTGATAGATCACCGCTTTCAGATCCAGATGTTCGTCCAGAATGGCCGCGTTGGCTTCCTTTCCGATGTCCAAGCTGCCCAGGCGGTTGTAGATCCCCAGCACCTTGGCCGGGTTTACCGCGGCGGCGGTTACCGCGTCGGCAAGAGGGATGCCGAAGGACACCGCCGTTTTGAGGCAGGCCATCAGGTCGGACACGGAGCCTGCCAGGGTGTTGGGGTCATCGGCCATGGTGGCACGGTTGCCGTGTACCTCAATCTCCTGCCCGCCGAAGGGGTAGCGCCCGTCGGGCATGCCTGTGGCCCGGAGGGAGTCGGAGATGAGGATGACCCGGTCGCTGCCAAAGAGCTTGAACACGGTGCGCACCACCGCGGGGTGGATGTGTACGCCGTCGCAGATGAGCTCTACCTTTACCTCCGGATAGTCGAAGGCCGCGCCCACCACGCCGGGAGCACGGTGGGTAAAGGGAGGCATGGCGTTAAAAAGGTGGGTTGCCTGCCGTGCCCCCGCCTTATAGGCGGCGCAGGCGGTATCATAGTCCGCCGTGGTGTGACCCAGGCTGACAGTCACGCCGTCCTGCCGGGCACTCTGGATAAATTCCAGGGAATTGGGCTGCTCGGGGGCCAGGGTTACCAGCTTCACCAATCCGCCCGCCGCCTCCTGAAGACGGTGGAGCATGGCGGAGTCCGGATCATGGATATAGGCGCCGTTTTGGGCTCCCTTCTTGGCCATGCTCAGGAAAGGGCCCTCCAGATGGAGGCCTACCAGCTCCGCTCCACCGGTGTTTTTCGCCCGGTGGGCGGCGGCATTCTGACAGATTTTGGTGAGTTGGTCCTCTCCCAGGGTCATGCCCGCAGGGCAGATCTGGGTAATGCCCCGGCTAAGCTCATAGTCGGCCATCTTCTGAAGGCCATCCGGAGTGGCATCGGAAAAATCCTCGCCCACACAGCCGTGGAAATGGAGGTCCGTCAGGCCGGGAATCACATAGCATCCGTGGGCGGATACCGGCCCCATGGCATCTTCAGCAATGAGGCCGTCCTTCACACAGAAGTCCCGGGCCACAAACCCCTCCTTGGGATCAAATACCAACGCGTTGGTAATTTTCATGGATGATTCTCCTGTCTTCAGCAGTACTTGGCAATGGCATCCTGGATCATCTTGGCGCTCTCCTCCACCACAGCCTCATCGCCAGGCTCCAGAGCGGCCAGAGGCAGGCGCACACTGCCGCAGTCAGGGCCGCCCAGCTTCACCAGCACGGCCTTGATGACGCCGTACATGTTGCCCTTGGCAGAGCACAGCTTGTAGATAATGCGGCAGCACTCGTTCTGGATCTCCCGGGCCTGCTCCATCTTCCCCTCCAGGAACAGCTCCCGGATCTTCAAAAACAGTTCGGGCATGGCGCCGTAGGTACCGCCGATGCCGCCGATGGCGCCGGCCGCCAGACCGGACAGGAGCTGTTCGTCGGGACCGTTGAAGACAATGGCGCCCTCATCCTTCCACATCTGGATGTCCTGCACAGGCATGGAGGAGTTCTTCACGCCGATGACCCGGGGATTTTTCAGCATCTCCTTAAGCAGGGGGATATTCAGGGCCACGCCGGCCAGCTGGGGAATATTGTAGATGATAAAGTCGGTATTGGGTGCGGCGTCGGAGATGTCGTTCCAATACTTGGCAATGGCCCGGTCGGGCAGGTGGAAGTAGATGGGGGGAATGGAGGCGATGGCGTCCACCCCCAGGCTCTCGGCGTGGGCGGCCAGCACCCGGCTGTCGGCGGTGTTGTTGCAGGCCACATGGGCAATGATGGTCAGCTTGCCCTTGGCCACAGCCATCACATTTTCCAGCACCACCTTGCGCTCCTCCACGCTCTGGTAAATGCACTCCCCGGAGGAGCCGCCCACATACAGGCCCTTGACACCCTTGTCGATGAAATACTGGGTCAGCTCCCGCACTGCCTGGGGAGAAATGGCTCCCTCGGCGTCATAGCAGGCATAGAAGGCGGGGATAATCCCCTGATATTTGCTGAAATCTTTCCTCTAATCTTAATTAAGTTTTGCCCGGAGGCAATCTATCAGGCTGGAAGCTCAGCCCTTGACCGCACCCATGGCAATGCCCTGGGTGAAGTACTTCTGGAAGGCAATGAAGACGATGATAATGGGAACGGCCGCCAGCGCTGCGCCGGCCATGATGAGGCCGAAGTCGGTGCTCATTTCGCCCTGGAGGTTGGAAATGGCCAGGGGCAGGGTCCACTGCTTATCCGTTTGCAGCATGACCAGCTGGAGGAAGTAGTCGTTCCAGGTGTTGACAAAGGTGAAGATGGCCAGAGCGCCGATGCCGGGCTTGATCATGGGCAGCACCACGGTGATGAAGGTACGAAGTTCTCCCGCACCGTCCACCCGGGCGGCCTCCAGAATCTCGCCGGGAATGGTCTCGGCAAACTGCTTCATCAGGAACACGCCGAAGGGCCAGCCTACCGTGGGCAGAATCACTGCCCAGAGGGTATCAATGAGCCCCATCAGGTTCATCTCCTGAGCCAGGGGAATGACGATGACCTGCTTAGGCAGGGCCATGGCGCAGATGATGATGGTAAAGAGGAGCTTCTGTCCAATGAACCGCTTCTTGCCCAGTGCATAGCCCGCCAGAGCGGCGGTGATGCAGGTGAGGACCATGGCCGCGGCGGAGATAAACACGATGTTGAACAGCCACAGGAAGGCGGGGCGGGCGAACAGCTCTTGGTAGTGCTCCAGGGTGGGTTCCAGGGGGAACCACACCGGCTCCTTGGCGTTGATGGCGATGTCGTCCTTGAAGGAGCCGGTGACGATCCAGTACAGAGGGAACAGGAGAAACAGGGTCAACACAATCAGAATGACAACGGAAAATACCTTATACCCTGTGGAGGTTCCGCTGAGATCGCCGGATTTTTTCGGCTTTAACGCCGTCGTTTTTGTACTCATTTTCTCACCCCTCCTTAGTCCGTCTTCGCCACTTTGAACTGGATGGCGGAGAAAATGGCGATGATGACGGCCAGAACCACACCAATGGCACAGGCGTAGCCCAGATCATTGAGCCGGTAAGCGGTGTCGTAGACCTGGTACATAATGGTCATGGTGGAGTTGAGCGGGCCACCCTTGGTCAACAGCTGGATCAGGGCAAAGCACTGGAAGCTGTTGATGGTGGTGATCACCAGCACATACAAAGTGGTGGGCATGATGGAGGGCCACTTGATTTTCCAGAACACCTGGAGGTTAGTAGCGCCGTCCACCTGGGCCGCCTCGATGATGGAGTTATCCACATTGCCCAGGGCCGCCACATACAGCACGATGGGCTGGCCGATGGAGGTTGTAAACAAAATCAGGATGATAAACCAGATGGCGGTCTTCTGGTTGCCCAGCCAGTCAAAGCCGGTGGTGCCGATCACCTGGTTCAGCACACCGTTATAGGGGTGCAGGATCCACTTCCACACCACGGTGATGGCCACCGAGCCGGTCACCACCGGCAGGTAGAACACACAGCGGAAGAAGGAACGGGGCACGGCGTGCATCTTGTAGATGGCAGAGCTCACCCACAGGGAAAAGGCCGTGACCGTGGGAACCGCCACGACGACAATCAGCACGGTATTTAAAAAGCCCCTGTGGAAAATGGGGTCTTTAAACAGCTTGATGTAATTTTCCAGCCCGGCAAAGCCCTTCACGCCACCCAGACCGTATTCCATCAGGCTGTAATAGACGCAAATGAACATGGGTACGACCACGAAGGTCACAAAAAACAACAGGCTGGGCAGCAGGAACAGGTAGGCTGAAGTGGTCTCCCGGCGGACCAGGGCCCGGCTCATGCCGGAACGCGGGGATGGAGCCTTGGTCTTCTGGGGCTTGCTGCCGGCTTCCGCCACTGCAGTATTCTGCGCCATAAATATCTCCCCCTCTTGGTTCTGGATGTTTTTCCACCCGCGGCGGAAAAAATGTGCCCGCCCCCTCTCAACAGGGAGCGGGCACATTGCGCTCAGGTTTGATTTGGTTTCAAAGGATTGCTTTTCCTATGTACCTGCCTCAGGCGATGTTGGCGTTGGCCTGGGTCACATAGTTGTCAGCCGCAGTCTTAGCGTCGGCGCCGGTGGTCATGATCTCCTGGAGCATGGGCCACCACAGAGCACGCTGCTCGGTCCAGCCGCCGGTCAGGTTGTAGTAGCGGCCCAGATAGTTGTTCATCAGAGCAAAGGGAGCGCGGACATCGGCGTCCTCAGCGTCAGCATAGACATCGCCCCAGTCGGAGTGCACGGGGAAGAAGCCAGTGGTCTTCACAGCCTCAACACCGGCGGTCTGGTCGTTGCACACGAAGTCGACAAACTTCTTGGCAGCGTCAATCTTGGCCTGATCCTTGTTATCAAAGATACCGAAGCCGTAGGGGCCGGCCATCTCCAGCTCGGGAGTACCATCGTCAGAGGGGAACGCCATGGCGAAGGGGGTGAACTGGGTCTGGGCAGCGTACTGGGAGTAGTTGGAGTAGTTCCAGCAGAAGGAAACAGCGCAGGTCTGGTTGGCGAAGGCCTGGAGCTCGTCAGAGGCGGCAAAGCTGGCGTTGGCGGACATGGAGCCGTTGTTCACCATCTCCTGCAGCAGGGTCAGAGCCTTGACGTTATTGGCGCTGT
>CAUFAM010000081.1 GCA_959022875.1 uncultured Oscillospiraceae bacterium
ACCCAGGCCATTACAGCGCCGCTGTACCGGGCGATGTTGGAAAAGATCTCGTCGGCCGCAATCTTCACTTGGCGGATGACCGTCTGGGGTGCACCCTGCTGCTCGAGAATGTGCTGGAGAAATTCGCACACCTGGGGAATTCCATCCAGGTTAGGAGCCATCTGAAGACTTCGCCGGACAGCGGCCGCCTTTCTCTGAAGGGACAGCATGGTAATGTCGTCAAATTGGGGTGCCTCTCCCACAAAGTGGTCAATGCTTGTTTTCACCGCCCCCAGCAGCTGCTGGGGCACTGCCTCGGGAAGGCTGTTCAGCGCCGTCAGCATACGCCCGGTTCCATACAGCCCATTGGCCTGGTCGGAGGCCTCCGCCACACCGTCCGTATAGAGGAAAATTACATCCCCCGGGGCCAGCGTCAGCTCATACTCCTGATACCGGACCCCTTCCATACCAGCCAGCACAAAGCCGTGGGGATCCTTCCATAACTCAAACGGCCCGCCTGAGCGCCGGATGGCCGGGTACTCATGTCCGGCATTGGCGGCGGTGAGTTTCCCGGTAGAAATCTCATAAATGCCAAGCCAAACGGTGACAAACATTTCTGCCTCATTGTTTTCACACAGCTGGTTGTTCACCGTTTCCAGCGCCTCTTTGGGAGACAGGCCTGTCTGCACTGCATTTTTCAAAAGAGTCTTGGTAATCACCATGAACAGCGCCGCCGGAACACCTTTGCCCGACACGTCGGCAATCACCACGGCCAGATGATCCTCGTCCACCAGGAAAAAGTCATAGAAGTCGCCGCCAACCTCCTTGGCCGGGGTCATGCTGGCATAGATGTCAAACTCCTGCCGTTCAGGAAAGGCGGGGAAAATACTGGGCAGCATATCCGCCTGGATCTGGGTGGCTACGTTCAGCTCCGTCTCAATGTGCTGCCGGGCGGCGGAATCGGCCGCCTGCTTTTCCAGCAAACTGCGGGTGCGCTTGGCAACGGTGATGCACACAAAAGCCATGCCCATCAGGATTGCCGAACGGGGCAGCAGGAAAAACAGCACCGCCTCCCTGATAATTTCCGGGGTAATGACCGCATCCTCGGCCCGGAAGGCCTCCATCAGATTGGGATCCCCTTCCCCCACAAACAAACTGACAATGCCGGCGGCGTATAGGCAGACCACCGAGGCCGCCAGGGCGCTGGCGGTCAGCTTCCGGGAATAGTAGTGGCAGCTGAGCAGCACCGGGGCAATCCAGGCCAGCACAGTGTGCTTGGGAATGGCAATGGACAGCACGGTGATACCCAGAATACAGCAGCCCATGATGAGGTATTTAAACCGCCCGTCCAGCCCCGTCATTCCAACGCTGAGAAAGGTGGGCAGCAGAAAGGCGAAAATGCACACAGGCATCCCCACATTCATAACCAGCGGCGGGACGATAAACACATCCAGCAGGTTCAGCACCCAGGCCAGGGCGGCAATCAGAGCCATGACCCTCAGGCAGCGGCAGGAATACCGGTTTGCTTCCCGCTCATTTTCCAGGAAAATAGAATTTATGCTGCTCATTTCCGTATCAATCACCCCCAGTGCCGCGTCTCAGGCAAACCTTAGAATTTGCCGTGTGTGTTCTTTGTATGGGATCAGTCCCCAATATCGGTGTGTCCCTGTTCAAACTCCCACTGCAGCCCATAGCGGTCAATAAAATAGAAATAGCGCACCTGGCCCAGGATTTTGGCCGTCTCACGGTTTCGATCGTCGGTCTCGCCCGGTGCCTGGTCAAAGAAGCGGACTTCCGACGGCTGTGTCTCACTGATCTGATACACCCGGTAGGCCTCTGTCTCATTGATAAGGCGGGTGTCCGGCATGGCCTTGATATGTGCAAAGGCCGCCTCGATGTTGGTAACCTTCAGGGCCACATGGCGGGCTCCGCTCACATCATTGGCCGCAAATACCACCGGCTCTGTCCGCCCCTTGGGATAGTGGTACTGCATAAGCTCCAGGGTCAGCCGGGTGCCGGGCACATTGACAAAGGCAATGGAAACATCGCCATCGGCCGCCTCATCCACAAACCCACCGGCCTTAAAGAAGCCTTCGTTCTTCCAGTGGGACAGGCAGTGGTCGGGCTGCACCCCCAGCAAATTCTGGTAATACGCCACAGCCTTTTCCATATCGTCTACAAAAATACAGATATGGGACAGGCCCACAATCTTAGGAAGCTCGGGACGGACGCAGTCTATTTGGTTGGAATTCATGGGTTACACCTCCTGCTGCACGGTCAGAATCTGACCAAAGCCAGTAATTTCAAAAATTTCCATAATGGTTGCATTCACATGGCAAATGACCATTTTTCCCTGTTTGTTCATGATCTTTTGGGCTGTCAGCAGCACCCGCAGGCCAGCCGAGGACAGATACTCCAGCTTGGAAAAGTCCAGCACCAGCTCGGTCACACCGGCCAGCGAACCCTTTACTTCTTCCTCCAGGCGAGGCGCCGTTGTGGTATCCAGCCGGCCGTTCAGGGCAAGGGTCAGTTTGGTATCTTCGCTTGTTTTCACAATCTCCATATCAGGTTCTCCTTTTTCCATGTTCCGTAACGGTTTGGCCAAACTATATAGCGTTTTTTGCTGCGTTACTCCTGCTGCAGCCGCTTGTGATCCAGCATTCCCAGCTTGTTGGCCGAGAGCATCAGCTCAGACTGCAGACAGGAAAGTCCACAGGAGGTCATGAAGAAATCCAGCAGCACATTGCCCGCCACCGCCAGTCCCACCGCCTCGGCGGGGATGCCAAGCTGCGTGAGCAAAACGGTATAACAGGTCAGGCTGCCTCCCGGCACAGGGGGTGCGGCAATGGCAAGCAAACCCGACGTCAGCACGCCGGTGACCACCCAGGGCAGCGACATGGCAACCCCATAAAACTCCGCCAGGCCAAGGGCCAGCACCAGAAAGCCTATGGCAGCACCCGTCTTGAACACCACCTGTCCCAGAGGAACCGCAAAGTGAACAATGCGCCCGGAGATGCCCAGCTTGCGCTCACAGGTTTCCAGATTGGTGGACAGCGCCGCCGAGGACGAGGCCGTGGACAGGGCGATCAGATAGGTTGGCAGCAATTTGCGCACCACCACCCGGAAGGACACCTTCAAGCGCACAGAAGCCCACAGGGCATAGGCCAGCGGCCATACCACGCACGCCGCGATGCCCAGCAGCAGCCCTTTCACCACACCGCCCAAGTTGTTCAGGGCATCCGAAAGCATGAGGGAAAGCAGACTGACAAATACAAACAGGGAAATATACCGGCTGACCGTTTCCATCATAAACTGCACAACCGTATTGACCTGCTCCAGCAGCGCCCGCAGGGCGGAGGATTTTTCTCCCAATACCAGCAGCACCAGGCCAACGCAGATCGCCATACAAATAATCTGCAGCGAGTTGCCCTCCAGAAACGGTGTGATAATGTTGGATGGAATGATCCCCAGAATCATACTGTATATTTGCGCCGCAGCGTTTTCCCCCACGGATGCCGCTCCGCCTTCGGGCCAGAATAGCCAGGCCAGACAGGCCGCCGTGACAGCCGTCAGCAAAAACACAGCTCCCAGGAACCGCAGCAGTATCACCTTGCCGATCCGGCCCAGCATATGTACATCCCCAATGTTGACAATTCCCCAGCATACGCTCAGGAAAATCATAGGACTTGCCAGCGTCTGCAAAATACCCATCAGCGCGGAAAACAGGGGATTCACCACACCGTTCGCCGCTTCTATGGCGAAGTCAGGCAGCACGCGCAGGACTACTCCCACCGCCACCGCACTTACAATGGCCAGCAGAAGCTGAAGCAGCGGGCTGACTTTCTGTGGTTTGGAGGGATAGAGGGCCAGACGGTTGATCCCGTCCTGGTAGGAATACACCGGTGAAAGGCCCGCCTGTGCCAGTAGGTTGGAACACAGCATCTGTCCGGCCATATCGGCGGCAGTTTCCTCGGGGTCAATCCGCCGTCCGGGTGCTGTAATCTCAAGATACATCCGCCCCAGCCGGGTCCCGCACCGGAAGGTACAAACGGTTTCCCGCTCCTGCTCTGCGTTCCATAGCCCCAAAATTTCTTCCACTGCCAGGCGCAGGCGGATGATGTCCTTTCGATTTACCCCCGCCTGCTCCAGCCCATCGGCCAGCAGCTGGGAGAGGGTGTCAATCCCCGCCGCGTCCAGCGGCACTTCCTTACGCTGCTTGGGCAGGGTCAATTTTTCCTCTTTCATAACACAAAACTTCTTCCTTATGTAAAAATTCCACTCTCCGGCGGCAGGCATAGGATCGCCCCTTTTCCCCGGGTCGATCAGGCCTGCTCCTCCAGCCAGGCCACAAATTCCTGGGTGGAGCAGGTAAAGGCAATTTCTGCTTCCCCGCCGTCGGCAATCAAAAATTCGGTAAGCCCATAAGGCGAATCTCCCCCGCTCCAGTCATAGGTATAGCCCAGCCTGGTCCAGGGATACTCACCTTCAAAATAGGAATACAGGATGTTGCTGTCAAACCAGTCCTGGTAGACCGGGTCAGTGATTTGATCGTACCCGTTTTTCATCTGTGCGGTCACATCGGTCACGTAGGCAGGGCGGATCACTTCTTCCGGTGCGATCCAGAAGGCGGAAAACCGGGTGCATCCGCTCTCAGCGGGCATACCCAGCAGCTGGGCAAAGCGCAGATTCCAGTTGGAAACACCGCTGCTATTTTCCTGATACCACTGGGTCATCTCCCCCAGAGAGGTGGCCCAGATGTCCTGGTATTCCAAGGCTTCTCCCGGCTCACACGGCTGCTCATAGTCGTGCCAGGTGACCAGCAGCACCCGCTCTCCCGCCTCGTCCCAGATGACCCTTGGTTCCTCCCGGGTCAGACAGACCAGATCCATCACCTCATCATCCTCACTGAAGACCGCATCGGCCATGGCCTGTGTCCATAATTCCTCATTGGTGGGTGTGTTCTCCCCCACACATCCGGCAAGCGGCAAAAGGCTCAGAATCAGGCAGGCCGCCGCCGCAGCAAAGCGCTTTTTCCTCAAATGAAATGGATCCCTCCTTGCGGAAACTATGCAGCCGCTCCCATTTGCATGCCAATGCTGCACGCCGCTGTCCGGTTCATAGGTTTGGCTATTTGTAGTCTAATCAAATTTTTCCCCTTGTGAATTGGCCGCGAAAAATTTGTATTATTTTGCGCAAAATTTGTTCCGGCCCCGCCGCTTTCTGTGAAAGGACTTGCTCCGGACAAAACCAACCGGCCTTCGGAACATAACTTCCGAAGGCTGGTTTTTTCCTCTATGCGGTTGCAGGTTTGGTTTTTCCTCTTATCCCTGGCCATAATAGGCCCCGGCACCGTGCTTACGCAGGTAATGCTTGTCCAGCAGCTCCTGCTGCATGGCAGGCAATCCCGGGGTGAGCGCCATGGCGTGGAAATCCATGAACGCCACTTCCTCCAGCACCACAGCGTTGTGTACGGCGTTAAAGGGATCCGTCCCCCAGGTGAAGGGGCCGTGGCTGTGGACCAAGACGGCAGGCACCTGGGCGGGGTCAATCTTCCGGTCACGGAAGGTTTCGATGATCACGTTGCCTGTCTCCAGCTCATACTTGCCGGCAATTTCCTCCGGGGTCATCTTCCGAGTACAGGGGATCTCTCCATAAAAATAGTCACCCTGGGTGGTGCCCATGGGGGGGATACCCTTGCCCGCCTGGGCAAAGGAGGTTGCCCAGCGGCTGTGGGTGTGCACAATCCCCCCCAGAGCGGGGAAAGCATTGTAGAGGGCCACATGGGTGTCGGTGTCGCTGGAGGGCTTGTATTTGCCCTCCACCCACTGGCCGGTCTCCAGGCTGACCACCATCCCGTCGACCGGCTGCACGCCGTGATGCTCCAGACCGTGAGAATAGATGTCCATCAGCCCCCGCTCCCGGTCCACGCCGGACACGTTGCCCCAGGTAAAGGTCACAAGCCCATGCTTGGGTAAAAGCAGATTTGCCTCACAGACCTGCTTTTTCAGTTCTTCCAGCATACGATCGC
>CAUFAM010000082.1 GCA_959022875.1 uncultured Oscillospiraceae bacterium
TCCGGTGGGCAGGGAAGGAGGAGGGGCGGTATATCATTGAGGATGACTATGACAGTGAATTTCGCTTTACAGGCCGTCCAATTCCAACCCTTCAGAGCATTGACCGGGAAGGAAAGGTGCTTTATGTAAACACGTTTTCCCGCACGCTGGCCCCTTCCCTGCGCATTAGCTATCTGGTTTTGCCCCGGGAGCTTCTGAAAGAGTATGAGGGGCGTCTTGGTTTCTATTCCTCCACTGTCCCGGCCATTGAGCAGTATACCCTGGCCCTGTTTTTAGAGGAGGGGCACTTTGAGCGCCACTTAAACCGCATGCGGGTGTTCTACCGCAACCGGAGAGACCAGGTGATCGCCGCCATCGGGCGAAGCCCTCTGGCCGGGCGGTGCCGGGTGCTGGGGGAGGAGGCGGGCCTTCACTTTCTGCTGCGGCTGGATACCGAGCTGGAGGACGCGCAGCTGGAGAAGCTGGCCCGGGAGAAGGGGATCCGCCTGTCCTTTTTGAGCCGGTATGAGCGCATGCCTGGGCGAGCCGGCGCCCACACCCTGGTGGTCAGCTATCCAGGCCTGGAGGAAGAGAAATTGGAGGCGGGCCTGGAGGTATTAGCGCAGCTTTTAGACAAATGAGCGCAAAAAAGCGAGGCAGATTGCTCTGCCTCGCTTTGAGCGGACGGTACTCAGCGGTTGTTGCCGTGGAGGATGGGGGACAGGGGCTTGTAGACCAGAAAGCACAGGGCGGAGGTCAGCAGGCCCTTGACCAGGGTGAAGGGAGCGTTGAAGAGGATCAGGCACTCCAGCAGGCCGCCGGAGGTGGGCCGGATCTCCCGGTACATGTTCAAAATGGCGTCGATGGGCATGAACTTGGTGTAGATGGGGTAGGAGATGTAGTAGTTCAGAGGCACAGACAGGACGGCCATGACGACTGCGCCCACCAGAGCGCCTACCAGGGCACCCTTCCGGGACTTCATGTGCTGGTAGATGTAGCCGGCAGGGAAAACGAAGCAGGCGCCCAGCAGGAAGTTGCACAGCTCTCCGGCGCCGCCGGTGGAAGTGATGGTCAGGTGAATGAGATTTTTCACCAAACAGACCATTACGCCGTACACAGGCCCCAGACTGAAGGAGGCCAGCAGGGCGGGCAGCTCAGAGAAGTCCATCTGCACAAAGGAAGGGATGAGGAAGGGGATGGGAAAGTCCAGGAACATGAGCATGAAGGCCACCGCGGAAAGCATGGCGGTGACGGCCAGGTTTCTGGCTCTGGTGTGACTGGCGGCGTGGGTGGTGGCTGCGACGGGGTTGGACATAAAAAAACACTCCTTATTGATTTGATACACCCGGAAAGCCATGCCTTCCAGGTGTCAAAACAATTAAGGAGGTGCGCACGCACGCGCAACAATGCGCGTGAATTGTCTAACACATCTTCTTCCATCCGGACTATAACCGTTGGTCCCGGAGTTTCACCGAGTCAGCGGGCACAAACCTGTGCCCGGTCGCGGACTTTACCGCCAGTGGGGAATTTCACCCCGCCCTGAAGACATTCCTATCCAGTTGTTCGCTCGTATTATACGCTCTGTCCGGGAAAAACGCAACCCCCAGTTTTTATTTTTCTCAGACAAAGGAAAATGTGGACAAATTGAAAAAGTTTGACTTTCCCCCTATGCAAACGGAGAGAATTATATTAAAATAGGGGTCAAGAAAAATGACAGGAGTGGTACCAATGGCACCAAAGTATAAACGCGTATTGTTAAAGATCAGCGGCGAGGCTCTGGCGGGAGAAAAGTCCCAGGGTCTTGACTTTAATGTCATCGGCAGTGTGTGCGATGTCGTAAGCAAATGTGTAGATATGGGCGTGCAGGTCGGCATTGTTGTGGGCGGCGGCAACTTCTGGCGCGGCGTCAAGGACGGCGGCGACCGGATGGAGCGCGTCCGGGCCGACCACATGGGCATGCTGGCCACCGCTATCAATGCCCTGGCCGTGGCTGACGTTCTGGAGCAGAAGGGCGTAGAGGTCCGGGTCCAGACCGCCGTGGAGATGCGGGCCATGGCCGAGCCCTATATCCGTTCCCGTGCCATCCGCCACCTGGAGAAGGGCCGCGTGGTCATCTTCGGCTGCGGCACCGGCAACCCCTTCTTCTCCACCGACACCGCCGCAGTGCTCCGGGCCGCGGAGATTGACGCGGACGTGATTCTGCTGGCCAAGAATGTGGACGGCGTCTACTCTGCCGATCCTAAGAAGGATCCCAACGCGGTGAAGTACAGCAAGATCACCTATGATGAGGTGCTGGCCCAGCACCTGGCCGTGATGGATTCCACTGCCACCTCCCTGTCCATGGATAACAAGATTCCTGTGCTCCTCTTTGCTCTGAAGGACCCCGAGAATATCCTCCGGGCCATTATGGGTGAGGAGATCGGCACCATCGTGGGCGGCTGAACCGCTGCGGAAACAGAAACGGAAAGGAAGTAGAGCGTATGAGCCCCGAGATGAAAGAATATGACCAGAAGATGCTGAAGACCATTGACGTGGTCAAGGCCAATTTTGCCTCTGTCCGGGCGGGCCGTGCCAACGCCGGTGTGCTGGACCGTATTTTGGTGGAGTACTACGGAACGCCCACTCCTCTGAATCAGGTGGCGGCCATCTCTTCTCCGGATCCCCGGACGCTGGTGATCCAGCCCTGGGACGCAACCCTGCTCAAGGCCATTGAAAAAGCCATTCAGACCTCTGATCTGGGCATTAACCCCCAGAATGACGGCCGTGTGGTTCGCCTGGCCTTCCCTCAGCTCACGGAGGAGCGCCGTAAGGATCTGACCAAGCAGGTGCGCAAGTATGGGGAAGACGGCAAGGTTGCCCTGCGCAACATCCGCCGGGACGCCATGGAAGACTTCAAGAAGATGAAGAAGAATTCCGAGATCACCGAGGATGACCAGAAGAATCTGGAAAAGGAGCTCCAGGAGCTTACCGACAAGCGGTGCAAGGACATTGACGAGCTCACCGGCAAGAAGGAGACTGAGCTGATGGCGGTGTAAGCCCGGCGCAGGTCAATATACAATGACGATAAATACAGAATGCGGAATACGGTGTGTTCTGCATTCTGTATTTTGAAGTGTAAGGATGAGACTGTATGCCTCTGTTTAGAAGAAAAGAGCAGCCCAGCACTGAGGTGGACTTTACCAAGCTCCCCCGGCACGTTGCCATCATCATGGACGGCAACGGCCGCTGGGCCAAAAAGCGGGGGCTGCCCCGTACGGCTGGCCATGCCGCCGGAGCGGAGACCTTCCGCACCATTGCCACCTACTGTAAAGAGATTGGCCTTGACTACCTCACCGTCTACGCCTTTTCCACGGAAAACTGGAAGCGGCCGGAGGAGGAGGTCTCCGCCATTATGGGCCTTTTGAAGAAGTATCTGCTGGAGGCCATCGGCCAGATGGAGCGGGACAAGGTAAAGATGGAATTCTTTGGAGACTTGTCCCCTCTGACCCCCGAACTGCGGGAGCTGTGCCAGCGTACCCGGGAGATTTCCAAGCACTATGATGGCTGCCAGGTAAACATCTGCCTCAATTATGGAGGCCGGGATGAGCTTATGCGCGCAGCCATGGCCTACGCCAAAGATTGCGTAGAGGGCAAGGCTGACCCCAACCACCTGACCCAGGACCAGTTTGGGCAGTACCTGTTCTCCAGGGGAGTTCCCGACCCGGATCTGGTGATCCGGCCCAGCGGGGAGCTGCGCCTTTCCAATTTTCTGCTGTGGCAGTCCGCCTATGCGGAATTCTACTTCACCGACGTGCTCTGGCCCGACTTCTCCAAAGAGGAGCTGCATAAGGCCATTGCGGCCTATCAGCACCGCAGCCGCCGGTTTGGAGGTGTATGAGTTGGTAACACGGATTATTGTGGCGGTGGTGCTGGCTCCGCTGTTTTTTGTAGTGCTCTTTTTCCTGCCGCCTGTGTGGCTGGCAGTTCTGGTTGCGGCCATCAGCGCCATGGCTTCCTTTGAGCTTCTCCGGGCCACGAAGGTGGCCCATCACAATGGGATGTATTGTTACACCGCCCTGGCCGCTGCCGCCATTCCCATTGGCTGCTGGCTGGGATACGGCCTGGTGGTGACTCAGCTGGCAGCGCTGCTGCTGGTGGTGACCATCTTCTATATCGCCATCCGCCTCTATGATGAGGAACGGGCGGTGCGATTTGAAGACGTTCTGGTGTGCTTCTTCGGGGGACTGATGATCCCCCTGGCCCTGTCCGCCCTGGTGCTGCTCAAGGGAATGGAGCATGGACGGTATCTGGTTCTGCTGCCGGTGATCTGTGCCTTCCTCACCGATGCAGGGGCATACTTTGCCGGAGTCTTTTTGGGAAAGCACCGGGGGATTACCAAAGTCAGCCCCAACAAGTCCCTGGAGGGCCACATCGGCGGAATCCTGTCCGGCGGTATTTTCCTTCTGCTGTATGGCATCATTCTGCAGCAGTTTGCGGGACTGCAGGTTTCCCTGCCCGTCATGGCGGTGTACGGACTTCTTGGCAGCGGAGTGACGGAGCTGGGCGATTTGTCCTTCTCCCTCATCAAGCGTCAGTTTGGCATTAAGGACTATGGCAATCTTCTCCCGGGGCACGGGGGCATGCTGGACCGCTTTGATTCCATGACCTTTGCGGCCCCCTTGCTGCTCATTTTGGTGGAGCTGACCCCCGCCTTTTAATAGGGTGAAAAAGATTTGCCACGTTTTACGAAGGTAACTTGTTATGGAGATTAGTAAACGCATTACAATTTTAGGGTCAACAGGTTCCATCGGGCGGCAGTCATTGGAGGTGATTGCCGCCTGCGGCATGGAGGTGGCAGCCCTGGCCGCCAACTCCAGTGTGAAGCTTATGGAGGAGCAGGCCCGGCAGTTTAAGCCCGAGCTGGCTGTCCTGGCGGATGAGAAGGCAGCAGCCGATCTGCGGGTCCGCCTGGCGGATACCAATGTGCGGGTGCTGTCCGGGATAGGGGGCCTGATTGAAGCTGCCACCGTCTCCAGTGCTGACACGGCCATCGCCTCACTGGTGGGAATGGTGGGCCTGCGGCCCACCCTGGCTGCCATCCGGGAGGGCAAGCGGATTGCCCTGGCCAACAAGGAGACCCTGGTGTGCGCCGGTCCCCTGGTGCTGGAGGAGGCCAAAGACTACGGAGCGCGGATTCTCCCCGTAGACTCGGAGCACTCCGCTCTCTTCCAGTCCCTGGAGGGAAACCGGGACAGGGGAGAGGTAAAGCGCCTGATCCTCACCTGCTCCGGAGGCCCCTTCTACGGAAAGAAAACGGAAGAACTGCAAGGGATGACAAGGGAAGACGCCTTGCGTCATCCCAACTGGTCCATGGGGGCGAAAATCACCGTGGATTCGGCCACGTTGATGAACAAGGGCCTGGAGGTGATGGAGGCCATGCACCTCTACCACATGCCCGTGGAGAAAATTTCCGTGGTTATCCACCGGGAGAGTATTATCCACTCCCTTGTGGAATACTGTGATAATGCCATGATCGCTCAGCTGGGGGCGCCGGATATGCGTCTGCCCATCCAGTACGCCCTCACCTGGCCCAAGAGAATTGCCAGCACCGCCACCACGCCTCTGGACCTGTGGAACTGCGGGACACTGAGTTTCGGAACGCCGGATCTGGACACCTTCCGTTGTCTGGCTCTGGCTCTGGAGGCGGCAAAGACCGGCGGTACCGCGGGGGCCATCCTGAACGGCGCCAACGAGGCGGCAGTGGCACAGTTCCTGGCCGGTGAGATCGGCTTTTTGGACATTGCCGACCGGGTCGCTCTGGCTATGGAGCGGGTTCCTGTGGTGCAGGACCCCACACTGAGCGACATTCTGGAGGCGGACGCCGCCGCCCGGGAGGCCGTCCGCTGACGGCCCACCCATTGATCTGAGCTATTTTTTGGAGGCTGCCAATGCTGTATGTGATCCTAGCAATCCTGATTTTCGGTGTACTCATCGCTACCCATGAGCTGGGCCATT
>CAUFAM010000083.1 GCA_959022875.1 uncultured Oscillospiraceae bacterium
GGCATCGGCCAGACAGCCGGGACGGCAGGCGTCGCCCAGAGAGATGGTCACGTCATACTCCCGGCAGATGTCCAGAATTTCATCATAATATTCATAGAAGGGGTTTTCCTCCCCGGTCATGCACATCCAGGCAAACACCAGCGACCCGCCCCGGGAGACGATATTCATTTTCCGCTTGTGTTTGCGGATCTGGTCGATGGTCTTGCGGGTGATGCCGCAGTGGAGGGTGACAAAGTCCACCCCGTCCTGGGCGTGGAGGCGAACCACGTCAATAAAGTCCCGGGCGGAGAGGGTGGCCAGATCCCGCTGATAGTGGATGACGCTGTCATAGACGGGGACGGTGCCGATCATCACCGGACACTCCTGGGTGAGTTTCTGGCGGAAGGGCTGGGTGTTGCCGTGGCTGGACAGGTCCATAATGGCCTCGGCGCCCATGTTGACGGCGGAGAGAACCTTTTCCATTTCCACGTCGTAGTCCTTGCAGTCCCGGGAGACACCCAGGTTCACGTTGATTTTGGTGCGCAGCATGGAACCGATGCCCTCGGCGTCCAGGCAGGTGTGCAGGCGGTTGGCGGGGATGGCTACCTTGCCGGCGGCCACCAGGGGCATAAGCTGGGCCACGGTCATATGTTCTTTCCGGGCCACGGTCACCATCTGAGGGGTGACAATGCCCCGGCGGGCGGCGTCCATCTGAGTGGTATAATTGCGTTCCATTCCATTCTCCTCCTTATTCTACATTGGGTTGGGCGGTGTAAGGGCCGGTGATGGCAAAGGCGTGGTGAAGGGGCCCGCTGCCATGGCCCAGGTTCAGCATAGCTTCCAGCGCGCCGGAAATGTAGTCCTTGGCGCGCTCCACCGCCTGATCCAGGGGGTAGCCCTTGGCCAGGTTGGAGGCGATGGCGGAGGAGAGGGTACAGCCGGTGCCGTGGGTGTTGGGATTGTCAATCCGGCGGCCCTGGAACCAGATGGAGCGGCCATCCTGCCACAGAAGGTCGTTGGCATCATTGAGGTTGTGCCCGCCCTTACACAGGACGGCGCAGCCGTAGGACTCGCCAATGACCTGGGCGGCGCGCTCCATATCCGCCGGGGAGGTGATGGTGAGGCCGGAGAGAACTTCCGCCTCAGGAATGTTGGGGGTGAGAACGGCGGCCAGGGGGAGTAATAGGCTCTTCAGCGCGTCCACGGCCTCCTGGGAGATGAGCCGGGAGCCGCTGGTGGCCACCATGACCGGGTCTACCACGATGTTCTTCGCCTGGTAGGATCGAAGCTTCTCCCCGATGACCTCAATGAGAGGGGTGGAGGAGACCATGCCGATCTTCACCGCGTCGGGGAAAATATCCGTAAAGACGCAGTCCAGCTGCTGGGCGAGAAAATCGGGGGTGGACTCTAAAATACCATAGACGCCGGTGGTGTTCTGGGCCGTCAGGGCGGTGACCGCGCTCATGGCGTATACGCCATTGGCGGTCATGGTCTTGATGTCGGCCTGGATTCCGGCGCCTCCGCTGGAGTCACTTCCAGCGATCGTCAATGCGGTTTTCATACAAAGACTCCTTTCCGTTTGGTCGCATTGAAGTTTTATAGCGCGGCGACAGGTGGTGCCCCCAAGTCGTCGCGGGCTGCATATCGCTTATTTCCGCGTAAACGCGAAAAATCGCTCATTTCGCCGCTCCGCCTTTCCAAATCGCACCCGCTGGCGCTGGGCTGCGATTTGGGGGACGGAGAAGTATGCGTCGTCGGAGCAAGCTTCCTATCCCTCGTTTCCCCGCAAGCGGGAAAACTCGCTCATTCCGCTGCTCCTCCTCTCCGGGAAGCACCCGCTAACGCTGAGCTGCCCCCCGGTTGCGGCCTGCGGCCGCCTACATTAAATGTCTTGCAGCTGTTGGAGAAAACTGGGCTCGTCCAGCCGGGGCAGATACCACCGGCACAGCTTCCGGAGGGCCTGCTGCTCGGCCTGGGCGGAGGGGTCATAGACCCCCGCCACCAGAAAGCCTGCCCCGCTGGCGGTGCGGGCGGCGTGGAGGGCGTCCTCAAAGACGAGAAGTTCCCCCGGCTCTCCGCCCAGACGGCGGGCGGCCTCCAGATAGATGTCCGGGCGGCTTTTGGAGCCGTACTCGCCCGAACTGATGGAAAACTGGAAATACTTCCACAGGCCAAGGCGTTCCATGGCCTCCTGGGCCTGGAAGGCCTCGCTGGCGGTGGCAATGCCGCAGGGGATTCCCGCCTGGTGCAGCCGCTCCAGCAGAACATCTGCTCCGGGCTTCATGGGGACCTTGTCCCGGTATTCCCCGCTGACCAGGTCGTTGACGGCCTGGAGGATCTCCTCCGGGGTCTGGGTGAGGTGAAAGCGGTCAATCATGTATTCCGCCGCCTCCTCCCGGCTCAGCTCCGTCAACGCCTGGGCCAGATCCTCGGGAGGGTCGCCGCCCAGCTGACGGATGAGTTCCCCGGGAACCCAGTCCCAGATGTACATGGAGTCTACCAGGGTGCCGTCCAGATCGAAGATGGCTCCCTTAAATTTCATTTGGCCACCATCTCTTTGGTGAGCGCCAGAAGCTCCCGGGCGGCGGCCTCAATATCCGGCTGGGCATAGAGAGCGGAGACCACGGCGATGCCGCAGATCCCGCTGCCGGCAAGGGTATGGACATTGTCTTTGGTGATCCCGCCGATGGCTACCACCGGGATGTCCACCGCCTGGCAGATGTCCCGGAGGGTGTCATAGCTCACGGCATCCGCATCGTCCTTGGTGCCTGTGGGGAACACGGCCCCCACGCCCAGGTAGTCGGCCCCGGCCTCCTGGGCCCGGAGGGCCTGCTCCACCGTCTGGGCGGAGACCCCCAGAATCATGTCCGGGCCCACTTTGGAGCGGACCTGGCCCGCCTCCATATCATGCTGGCCCACATGAACTCCGTCCGCTCCCACTTCTACGGCCAGGTCCACATCGTCGTTGACCAGGAAGGGAACGCCGTACTGGTTACATAATGCTTTCAACTCCAGGGCTTCCGCCAGAAAAGCCTCCCGGTCCAGGTGCTTTTCCCGAATCTGGATCATGGTGGCCCCGCCCTTCAGGGAGTCCTCCACCTGCTCCTTTAAGGTGCGTCCGCCCAGCCAGGCGCGGTCGGTGACGGCGTAGAGGAGCAGATCCTTGTTATCGCACTTCATACTTTGCCCCCTTGTCCAGGGTCTCCGCGTCCATGTGGAAAATGGCGTCGATGATCCGGTTGCGGTAGGTGGAGTTGCCGTCGGTGGGGGCCATGTTGGCCCAGCCGATCTCACCGGCCAGACCCATGGAGGCCACGGCGGCGGCCACAGCTTCCAGCTCGTTGCCGGGGTTGGCCACCACATAGGCAGTGGTCAGACCGGACAGCTGGCAGCCGGTGCCGGTGATTTTCCCCATCTCGGGACGTCCGTTGCGGATGACGTAGCACCGCTCTGCGTCGGCCACCAGGTCGATGGCGCCGGTGATGGCGATGACGGCCCCGGTTTTGGCGGCCATGGCCTTGGCAAAGGCCACGGAGGCATCCAGAGTTTCCTCGGTCACCGCGTCGGCCACGTCGGCGTCCACCCCGCGGGTGCTGCCCGAGCCGGCGGCCAGGGTCTTGATTTCAGAGATGTTGCCCCGGATGACGGTAAATTTAACCTCCTCCATCAGCTTCAGAGCGGTCTGGGTGCGCAGGGCGCTGGCGCCGGCCCCAACGGGGTCCAGCAGCACGGGGTGGCCCAGGGCGTTGGACTTCTTTCCGGCGGCAAACATAGAGGGGATGGTGTTCTGATTCAGGGTACCGATATTGATGTTCAGCCCCCCGCAGATGGAAGTGATGTCTTCCACGTCCTGGATGTCGTCGGACATAATGGGGCTGCCGCCGCAGGCCAGCAGGATGTTGGCCACGTCGTTGACGGTGACATAGTTGGTGATGTTGTGCACCAGAGGGGAGTTCTGGCGCACCTGGTTGAGACAGGTTCCGAGCATAGGTCATTCCTCCAAAGTAAAAAATAAACCGTGGGATAATCCTTCCTTAGAAAGACAGTCCCACGGTATTTACCGGAAAAACGATCTCCCTACGTTGGCATTACCCAAATCAGGTCACAGGTCGAAGCGCACAGCTTCCTCTCAGCCCGTTTGCGAGCTCCCTTTTTGTCCAGCCATTGTCCCACGGCTTTGGGCACTATTATAGTACGAAAAATTTGGGATTGCAAGATATATTTCCCGCGGGTATGATAGAGAAAAAGGAGGGAAGGCTATGTCAGATCAGGAATTGGTGCAAAAAGCCATGGAAATGCAGAAATTTTCCTACGTTCCCTACTCTCATTTTCCCGTGGGAGCGGCGCTTTTATGTGAAGACGGACGGGTATTTACCGGCTGCAATGTGGAAAACGCGGCCTACGGCTCCACCATCTGCGCCGAGCGCACCGCTCTGCTCAAGGCGGTCAGTGAGGGCTGCCGGACGGGCTGGACGGCCATTGCCATTGCGGGAACGGGGGCAGATTACTGCTGGCCCTGCGGTGCCTGCCGGCAGATGCTCTATGAGTTTGCCCCTAATCTCAGAGTGCTGGCGGCAAGAGGGGATGGGAGCTTTGCGGAGATGGAGCTCTCCCAGCTGCTGCCCAACGGATTTGGCCCACAGGCGCTGAAGTAATGTTACAAAGTCTGCATAAAAATTTTGTCCCCGGTCAAACTATCTGCGCAACCCCATTGAAGGAGGTGGTCTGACATGGTAATGGACAAAATTGCCCTGACGCTGCTGATTATCGGCGGCCTGAACTGGGGCAGCGTGGGTCTGTTCCGGTTCGATCTGGTTGCCTTTGCCTGCGGAGGCTCCGCAAGCATGATCAGCCGCGTCATCTACACCCTGGTGGGTCTGTCCGCCGTCTGGTGTGTGACCCTGCTGTTTCGGGACAAGGACCCGGTGGAAGATCGGAGCTGACCTGAAAGGGAAGACTCCAGTAAAAACAGAGGCTTGGAGCAATTGGCTCCAGGCCTCTGTTTTCATTTTACATGGATTTAACATAACTGAGGTTTCGCATTTTACATTCCTTTTTTATACTGGGCACCGTAAGCCAAGCAAGACCAAAATGTAAAACAAAAAAGGAGTACTTAACAATGAAAAAACTGACTTGCCTGGGCCTGTCCATTGTCATGGCCCTGTCCCTGCTCACCGCCTGCGGCGGCGGCGAGACTTCCACTGCCGGTTCTGAGGCTGGCAGCACCCCCTCCACCAGCGCCGCCCAGAGCGCTGAGAACGCCGGTGCCACTGAGGAAATCACCGGCACTGTGAACACCGACGGTTCCACCTCCATGGCCGACGTGATGGCCGTTCTCCAGGAGACCTTCAAAGAGGTTCAGCCCGGCATCAATGTAAACTATACCGGTTCCGGTTCCGGTTCCGGCATTACCAATGTGCTCAACGGTTCTGTTGACATCGGCCTGTCTTCCCGTGCCCTGAAGGCGGAGGAAGAGGAGCAGGGCGCTGTGGCCCACGTTGTGGCTCTGGACGGTGTGGCGGTTGTGGTCAACCCCGAGAACACTGTGGCCGACCTGACTGTGGAGCAGATTGCCCAGATCTTCTCCGGCGAGATCACCAATTGGTCTGAGCTGGGTGGTGCCGACGCTGAGATCGCTGTGTTCGGCCGTGAGTCCGGTTCCGGTACCCGCAGCGCCTTCGAGGAGATCGTGGGTGTGGAGGATGCCTGTGCCTACACCAATGAGTATTCTTCCACCGGCGACATGGTGGGCGCTGTGGCCGGCAACCCCAATGCCATCGGCTACGCCTCCCTGTCCGCTGTGGACGAGAGCGTGGTTGCCGTGAAGGTCAACGGTGTGGCTCCCTCCGAGGCCACCGTGAAGGACGGCACCTATGAGATCCAGCGCCCCTTCGTTATGGTCACCAAGGAGGGCGCCGAGCTCTCTGAGGCTGCCCAGGCTTTCCTGGACTACGCCATGAGCGCTGATGTGGCCGAATACATC
>CAUFAM010000084.1 GCA_959022875.1 uncultured Oscillospiraceae bacterium
ACATAGGTGAGAAACTCCTCCTTATGGGCCAAAAACCAGCTGCGTTCATTGTTGAACTGCAGGTTCCAGAGAAAATCAATGGTCTGCTGGGAATATCCTTCAAACATAAGGGCTGCCTTTCTTTTTTAACGTATTACTCCCGGATGTCCTGGCTGGGTTCCTCCACCACAGGATCCTGGTTTCCCTCCTGGCCGCCGGAAGGAATCACAGGGTCTGAGCCGTCGGGCTGGCTGGAAGTGCCGGTCTCCGTACCGGTGCCGGAACCGGTGGTAGTCCCAGGATCAGTGGTCGTACCAGGGTCAGTGGTCGTACCGGAACCTGTCGTACTACCGGGGTCGGTGGTCGTACCGGGATCGGTGGTGGTTCCGGGCTGAGGAGGAACTCCGTCCACCCAAGTGGCCGGGTCTCCGTCGGCGGGATTATAGAGGATGGTCTTGGGGCGCATTTTATACACGCTGACCCCCAGATCCTGCTTTTCAATCAGGTTCCCGTCCTTGTCATAGATGCTGCGGTAGGCCTGGGCCTTCAGGCCGGTATAGGGGTTCTGCACCGTGTCCACCTTGGTGGTTCCCCGGGGAATGGTTTCGTCGGGCTGATACACGGTGGTGGGAGCCTGCCAGTCAAAGGCGTAGCTCTCGGGGATGGCATAGACGCCCTCCTCATTGGTCCCGTAAATCCGGCAGATCAGCACCTCTTTGTTGCCCTGCCACTCCGGGGCGATGGTAACCTTGATGGGATAGTCGGTGCTGTTCTTAAAGCGGAAATCAGTGAGCCCGTAATATACCGTGGCGTCCATCCCTACGGGGACATAGCCTGTGTTATAGCCGTGGTTATACCGCTCCACAATCTCCAGATCACTGTGGAGCAGGGCATAGTAGATGGTAGAGGAAGTCTGGCACACTCCGCCGCCCACTTCTTCCACGGTCTTGCCTCCGGAATACACGGTGGCCGACTTATAGCCCATGTCGGCCGAGCGGCTGCCCGTCTGGCCGTTGAAGGAGAAAATTTCTCCCGGCATAATGATGGCCCCGTTACAGGCCTCAGCGGCCAGCTTTACGTTAAATTTACGGTTGGCGGTTCCGGTGAGGACGGTGCTTCCTTCACCCAGCACATCCCGGAAGAGTTTGCCTTCCAGACTTTCCTTGGTATCCTTGGGCTGGGTCAGAGTGACTGGGATGGAGAAGGTCTCCCCCTCCGCAGCCTGTTCATAGGCGCTTTTCAGCGCCTGCACGTCAAACTCCACGCCCACCACATGGTCGCTCACCGCAAAGGTCTCAGGATCCATGACGGCGCTTTTGGCCTCCGCGGCCAGCTCCCGGTGGATGGCGTCAAAATCCGGCTCCTGGGGCGGGGTCTCTACCACAGGAAGTTCCTTGCGGCTGCTAATCAGTCCTTCCCCTTGGCTCTCCCACTGGGCAATCACCTCATAAAAGCCCTCCTGCACCGTAGTGACAAGCTGACTTTTGTCCACGGAAACGCCGCTGCGGCCCTTGGTCATGGTGAGCCGGTCGCCTTCAATGGCATAGGAGGCCTGGGTGACCTCTCCAAGCTCTTCTTCCACCTGGCGGACCAGGTTGGCCAGGGCCTGTGGCTCATTTGCCCCCCACGCCGGCTCCGCCTGACGGGACAGCCCCGCCAAATGCGCCAAGTAACTGCCGCCCTGAAGGAAGAAATTTCCTCTCCCCTCCTGCCATGCAGCCCGTGCATTGTCCGCACTGCTCAGGTTCATATCGGCCAGGCTCAGGGCATAGCTCTGGTACTGATAGGCCAGGGAGAGCTGGATGTTCTCTCCATTTTTCTCCAGCGACTCATCCACAGCCGCCTGGGCCTGGGCTTGGGTCATGCCGGACACATTCACCCCCAGCACAGACACATTGGGGAAAATGGTGTCCATACTCCCTACCCAGGCACAAAGTCCCAGGTAGACGCACAGCAGCACACCTGCCACTGCCCCTACAATAATCCATATCTTTTTGCCCCCGCTGGGCTTCTTTTCCAAACGCTGACCTTGCATAGATCTCGTACCTCCCGCACATTGGGAAGAAATTTGTTCCTTCCCCTCCACCTTTTTCAGGGGGAAGCTCTCTTTTATTTATATTCTCACAATTTTGTATTATAGCACCCAAAACTACCCCTTACAATTACAGAATAGTTACAACTCCGGAAAGGTCTGGAAGCAGAAAACAGCCATTTACTTTTTGGCTCTGCCGCTGTATGATAGTATCCAATGGGACAAAAACAGATCTTTACTGAATTTTAAGGCAAAATCAATTTCATTTGGAATTTTTTATGCTAAACTAGATGCAGCATACCATGAAGGGGGAACCACCATGTCCAATCCCGCCAGCCAATCAGGCCGGAGCGGCGACCCAATTTACTGGCTCATTGCCATCGGGCTTCTGTTTACCGGCTTCGCGGCCCCGGTAGGCGTTGTGATGATTGTACTCAAGCTCTTGGGAGGAAAAAAGCGGGGACGCCATCCCTATTACAACCAGCGTCCGCAGCAAGCGCCAATGGGCGCCCGTACCACCGCGGCAAGCAGCGCCGCCTCCGCGCCGGAGAACTCCTCCAAGGCCGGGAAGGGGAACCAAAAAACGGGCCGTCAGCCCACCACCCCGCTGCTTCAGCTCTCCCAGCAGGGAAAAAATCTGACCCGGATCGGCGCCATCATCTCCGCGGTGCTGGCCTTTATCATCATCGCTTCCCTGTCCGACGCCGCCTATTGGCTCTTCAACGGGGAATTCACCTGGTTCCTGCAGGACGCACTGGACATGATTCCCTTTCTGTGCGGCCTGGGCGGTGGCCTGGGCTGTCTGTGGGCAGGACTTCGCAACCAGAAGCAGGCTGGACGCTACCGCAACTACTTGGCCATGATCGGCCACCACTCCTCCATTTCCATCTCCGCTCTGGCTTCCGCCACGGGCAGCTCCCCCCGCCAGGTGCGGGACGACCTGTCCGATATGCTGGAGGACGGGCTGTTCCCCGGAGGATTTCTTGACCTGGGAGGCGACCGGCTGGTGGTGTCCGGCGACGGGCTGGAGGACACTCCCCAGCCCAAGGAGGAACCTGCAAAGCAGGCTGCCCCTCAGGAGGCGGAAAACGCCATCCTCGCGGAAATCCGTGCGGTCAACGATGCGGTAGACAACGAAAAGCTGTCCGGTCAAATTGACCGCATCGGGGTCATCACCGCCAAAATTCTGGAATATCAGCGCAGCCATCCAGACAAATCTCCCCAGCTGCACAGTTTTTTAAGCTACTATCTGCCCACCACCCTGAAAATTCTCCGGGCCTATGGCCAGCTGGAGGATCAGGAGGTCTCCGGGCAGAACATCACCGCCGCCATGAACCGCATTGAAAACATGATGGACAAGGTGGTGGAGGGCTTTGAAAAGCAGCTGGATCAGCTCTTCCAGGGCGATGCCATGGACATCACCGCCGATGTGGAGGTGCTGGAGCGGATGCTGGCCAAAGACGGCCTCTCCGACCACCAGGGGATGACCCTGGGGCTGTAACCGCCATCAAACAACAAGACCGCCGCGGAATCACTGTTCCGCGGCGGTCTTTGTTTTATGTTCAGCAGGCAAAGGCGCCCTGGTTTTCCTCCCCAGGGCCACCCTGTGTATTGGGGACAGTAAGTTTTCGGATGATATTTTGCCGGGTCACAATGCCCACAAAGGCCCCCCGGTCATCCACCACCGGAATAAAACTCTGCTGAAGTGCCCGGTCCAGCAACTCCTCCAGCGTAACATCCACCCGGACCGCCGGATTAAAGGCGGGGCGAAGCACATCCCGCAGGGGCAGCTTCTCCTTGGCCCGGAGGCTGTTGTTCTCCTCGTCCAGCAGACACCAGAGAAAATCTCCCTCGCTGACCGTACCCATGTACGTCCCGTCACGGGCCAGGACCGGGATGGCGGTATAGCCGTAATGCCGGAGCTTTTCCAGCCCCTGGCGAATGGTAAAATCTTCATAGAGGTAAGCTACACTCCCCTTGGGTGTGAGCAGGGAAATGACATTCACGGCAATTCCTCCGAATGGTTAATGGGCCGCCCAGGTCTGTTCAGACCCGGCGGTAGGTTACATAGCGGAACGTGATGCCCTGTTCCTCCAAGGGCTCCCCCTCCTCAGCCATAGTCCAGGCGGGATCCTCGTCCAGATTGGGGAACCAGCAATCCGCCGGCCAGGAGGCCTGGAGTTTGGTCACATAGGCGGTGTCGCACCGGCCCAGCAGTTCCTGGTACACGCTGGCGCCGCCAATGACAAAGGCGTCCTCGTCCGCATGCTCCAGAAGTTCCTCTACACTGTGGTATACCTCCGCCCCCTCGGGAGCAAAATCCGGGTTCCGGGAGAGGATCAGGTTGCGCCGCCCCTTTAGGGGGTTCCCCCCAGGAAAGGTGGCCAGGGTCTTGCGGCCCAAAATCAGGGAATGTCCCATGGTCAGGGCTTTGAAGCGCTTCAAGTCGGCAGAAATGTAGATGAGCTGTTCCCCGTCCTTGCCGATGCCCCAGTTCTCATCCACCGCTACAATCATGTTCATTGCCGTTCCTCCGTCGTGTGAAATAAAATTTCCTTAAACCGCCACGGGGATCTTGTCCTCCAGGGGATGGGCCTTGTATCCCTCCAGACGCACACTGTCGGGGGTAAAGGCATAAAAGTCGGTGATGGTCTTGTCCAGAATAAATTCCGGCGCCTCATAGGGCTCCCGCTCAATGAGCTTCTCCACCACGGGTACGTGCCGGTCGTAGATGTGGCAGTCGGCAATCACATGGACCAGCTCGCCCGCCTCCAGGCCGGAGACCTGGGCGATCATGTGCAGCAGGGTAGCATACTGCATCACATTCCAGCCGTTGGCGGTGAGCATATCCTGGGAGCGCTGGTTCAGAATGCCGTTGAGGGTGTTGCCGCTGACGTTGAAGGTCATGGAGTACGCACAAGGATAAAGCGCCATTTCGCTCAGGTCGTGGTGGTTATACATGCTGGTGAGAATCCTCCGGGAAGCAGGGTCGTGCTTCAGATCCCACAGCACCTTGTCCACCTGGTCCATGTCCCCCTGGGGATAGTGGTGCTTTACCCCCAGCTGATAGCCATAGGCCTTTCCGATGGTGCCCTTCTCATCCGCCCAGGCATCCCACACATGGCTGTGCAGGTCGTGGACGTCGTTGGACTTCTTCTGCCAGATCCACAAAAGCTCGTCCACGGCGGACTTCAGATACTGCTTGCGGACCGTGATGATGGGAAACTCCTTTTTCAGGTCATAGCGGTTGACCACACCAAACAGCTTGATGGTGTGGGCGGGGGTGCCGTCCTCCCAGCGGGGGCGAACCTCCCGGTCGGTATCCCACACGCCTTTGGACAAAATATCTTTACAGTTCTGGATAAAAACCTGATCTGCGTAGCTCATGGCTATCTCTCCTTTTCCGGCCATACTGCGCCGAAGTCGGCGTCACATTCTTTCCGTATTCTAGCATAAAACCCCGCCGGAAACAACCGTGGATATAAAAAAGCAGACACTCCGGGGAGTGCCTGCTTTTTTCTTTGATATTTGGCGTTTTGTCCCGGCCCTCAGTTCAAAAAGTCCTTCAGCTTCTTGGAGCGGGAGGGGTGGCGCAGCTTTCTCAGGGCCTTGGCCTCGATCTGGCGGATACGCTCACGGGTAACGTTAAACTCCTTGCCCACTTCCTCCAGGGTACGGGTGCGGCCGTCCTCAATGCCAAAGCGCAGCTTCAGCACCTTCTCCTCTCTGGGGGTCAGGGTGGACAGCACCTCCACCAGCTGCTCCTTGAGCAGAGTGAAGGAGGCGGCCTCAGCGGGCTCGGAGGCGTCCTCGTCGGGGATGAAGTCGCCCAGATGGCTGTCCTCCTCCTCGCCGATGGGGGTCTCCAGGGAGA
>CAUFAM010000085.1 GCA_959022875.1 uncultured Oscillospiraceae bacterium
AAAATACTCCTTTGGGAACAGCACCGGGCTGCACGTGGTCTCCCCCCAGGCCAAGCGAACTACCGCCTCCGGGTGGGCCAGAAAGGCATCCAGTATCGTTTCCATGCTTTGTCTGGTACAAAGGGGCTGGTCGCCCATGACAAACAGACATCCATCCATGCCCTCCATGACCTCAACACCCCGGCAAATGCTCTCACTCTGGGGCCCTCCGGGGTAGCACAGACAGGTAAGGCCTTGTTCCCTGCACAGTTCCTCCACTCCCTGGGAGGAGGCCACCACCACAAGTTTGGAAAACCTCTCCCGGGGCAGGGCGGAGAGCACATGGCCCAGCACCGGCCGGTCACCCAGCATCTGAAGCAGCTTGTTGTCTCCAAACCGGCGGCCCTGTCCCGCTGCCAGCACCACACATCCCAGCATCATGGCTCTCTCACCTCGTCCAGATCCAGCACAAAGCAGTCCGCCCGCTCCCGCAGGCGATTTAAAAAGGGGAGTTCCTCCTTGCGCAGGGCAGCCAGAACGCGCTTTTGTTCAAACAAGTCCCACAGCGCCTGCTGATAGGCGGGGCTGGACTGCTCCAAAAAGCCGATCTCGTCCACTGCCGCCCACTCTCCCGGCGTTGCCAGCACCTGCCGGACCAGCTGTGTGCCGACCGTGTCCAGCACTCCGGGCACCGGCTCCATGGCAGCGTCCGTTCGCCGGGCAATCACATACTGCTCTCCTCGGCCGCGCTTCTCCAGCCACACCAGCACCGGAAGGCCGTCCGCTCCCCGCTCCACGCCGCTGCGCAGCCCAGGAACCGACCTGTTCTCCAGCAGCGCCTCAAGCAAGGTGGTCTTCCCCCGGCCCTTTCCGCCGGTAATCAGAAGATGCCGCCGGGAGGAAGCCAGAAAAGTGCTCCTGGTATAGGCGCTCAGCCAACTCATCGCATGATAGACGGTATGCTCCATAGCGCTTCAAAAGCTCCTTTCCCTCGGGGGTCAGGGTGCTGCCCCCGCCCCCTTTTCCACCCACCATGCGCTCCATCAGGGGAAACCCCAGTTGCTCCTCAGCATGTTTCATGATCCGGAAGGCCTTGGTGTAGGCCATGCCCATCTGCTGGGCAGCCGCGCGCAGACTTTGGGTCTGCTCCACCCCCAGCAAAAGGCGGTAGGGGCCTTCGCCGAAAAAGCGCTCTCCTTCCTCGTCCAGAAAGCTGACGGTCAGTCTGAGTTTCATGGCTCCTCCCCTCCGATCATCACATAGCGGCCCTTGTGCTGCAAAACCTCCACCGGGCCGTATACCTCCCGCAGTGCCCGCTCCAGTTCCTCCCGGCTAAGACTCTCCAGGCTCAGGTCATGGATCAGAGCCCCGTCTTTCATCAGCAGCAGCCGGTGGGCGTGGGCCAGGGCGGAATTGACATCGTGGCTGCACAGCAGCGCGCCCCCTTGCTCCCTGCGCAGATAGTCCTTCAGCAGCCCCATCATGCGCATTCGGTTGGAAACGTCCAGGGCACTGTCCGGCTCGTCCAGCACCAGCAGCTCCGGAGCGCACACCAGGGTCCGGGCAAAGAGCACCATCTGCTTCTGCCCCTGGCTGAGGTTCTGGAAGGGCTGATGGGCCAGATGGGCCATGCCCACCCACTCCAGCGTCTCCATGGCCCGGCGGCGGTGGGACACTCCGGGGCTTTCCAACAGCCCCAGCTGGGGGTTAACCCCCATGAGCACCACATCCAGAACCGGCAGTTCCAGGGTCATACGTCCCCCTTGGGCCAGATAGCCCATGTGCCGGGCCCGCTCCCGGCGGCTGAGGGCCGAGAGGGGCTGTCCGCCCAGAATCCGCTCCCCCTTGCTGGGCAGCAGCGTGCACACCGCCCGCAGCAGGGTGGTCTTTCCCGAACCGTTTCCCCCAAGAAGGGCACATATTTCCCCTCTCCAAAGGGAAAAGCTGACGTCGTGGATCACATCCCCCCCGCCGTATCCGGCGCACAGGTGCTCCACCTGCAAAAGCTCTCTCACCCTTCTCCCCTCCTTCTGCACATCATCCAAAAGAGGAAGGGCGCGCCCAGCAGAGAGGTAATAATGCTGATGGGAATTTCCGAGCTGCCCACGCTCCGGGCCAGCACATCGGCCAGCAGCAGCAATACGCCCCCGCACAGTCCCGACAGCACCGTGGTGGAAAACCGGCTGCTCTGGGTGAGCAGCCGGGCGGTGTGGGGAGCCAGCAGCCCTACAAAGGAGATAAGGCCGGTGACGCTGATCACCGCCCCCGTCACCAGGGTGGCCAGCAGCAGCACCCCGGTGCGCACCGCGCCTACGGAGACCCCCAAGGTACGGGCCTCTTCCTCCTCCAGCCCCAGCAGCAGGATCTGCCGCCGGAGCAGACAAAGCCCCGCCAGCCCCGCCAGAATCCAGGGGGCCGCCCCCAGGGTCTTGTCCAGGGTCACATCGGCAAAGCTGCCCATGATCCAGAACTCAATGGAGGCCAGCTCCTTTTCCGGGTCGGCGGTGAGCTTCATCAGCATCAGCACCGCCTGGGCCAGGGCGTTGACCACAATGCCCGAGAGCACCAGATTGGCAATCCCCCGGTCGCGGGCGGCCGCAGACAGGGCCAGGGCGGCCAGTACCGCCGCAAATCCCCCGCCAAAGGCCCACAGGGCAGTGAGGACGCTGCCGCCCCCAAAAAAGAGGATGCCCGCCGCCGCCCCCGCCGAGGCCCCGGATGCCACCCCGATGATGTCCGGGGCGGCCAGGGGATTGCGAAATACCATTTGATAGACGCTGCCCGCTATTCCCAGGGCAAGGCCCGCCAGCAGCACCATACAGGTGCGGCCCAGCCGCAGGGTGACAAACACCCGGGCCACATAGGGGTCGCTCCACAGCCCCTGCCAGGTGATGGGATAACGGCCCACCATCAGGGAAAGGCACGCCGCCCCCGCCAACAGGACCAGGGCAGCCAGGAAGCACACCCCTGTCCGTTTTTCGTCTCTCACGGGGTTCTTACCAGCTCAAAAGCTGGGTGTCGATTTCCACGCCGTAGAACTGCTGATAGAAGTCCGCTGCGTCGGCCTGGAACTGCTCAAAGGCATACTCCTCCCCGTGGAGAACGCTGGCCACCCAGCGGCTGCCCACCAGGGCGCTGGGGACGGGGGAATCCCAGGACTCAAAGGCGGAGGGCATGGCGTACACCCGGCCGTTTTTCACCGCGTCCAGCTGCTGCAGCTGAGGATCGGCCAGCAGCTCATCCTTGGAGTAGGCCGCGTCAGAGGCCATGATGATGACTTCGGGGTTCCAGGCAAGCAGCTGCTCATAGGACACATCCGCCCAGTAGGTATCCTCCAGCTCCGCAGCCACATTTTCGCCGCCGCCCATCTCCAGAAGGGTGTTCTGGTACATGGCGGCTCCGGCGGTGCTCAGGTAGCTGCTGTTGCCCGCCAGATAGACGCTGGGCTTTTCCACATCGGCCAGGATCTCGGCCAAGAACTCCTCCGTCTGCTGGTTATAGTCCAGCAGCTCCCAGCCCTTCACCGGATCGCCAATGGCGGCATTGAAAAGGCGAATGGTCTCGTTCAGCTCCTCCAGGCTCTCGGGGTTGACGGTGATCACCGTAAGGCCCAGCTCCTCCAGGGCGGGGACGGTGTCCTTCAGCTTCAGGGGCAGGATCACAAGGTCAGGCTCCAGCGCCGCACAGCCCTCCAGGTCAAACTCCTTCGCGGTGCCCACCGAGGGCAGCTCCAGAAGCTCCGGGGCGGCCAGGGCATAGATGGGCCGGGTGTCCGCCTTGGCCTCAATGCCCACCAGCTTGTCCTCATGGCCCAGGGCAATGAGCATGGAAGTGGTGATGTAATAGCCGCTGACCAGCTTTTCGGGCTGCTCCGCAATGGTCACCTCACGCCCGGCGGCGTCGGTCACCGTGACGGGGAAGGCCGCCTCAGACTGGGTGCTGCTGTCTGCCTGGGAGCTGACAGAAGATGCACTCTGGGACGCGGCGCTCCCACTGGAAGCGCTCCCCGGGTTGGAACAGGCCGCCAGGGACAGGGCCATAGCGCCCGCCAGGAGCAAGGACAAAAGTCTCTTTTTCATAAAAAATTCCTCCAATATCGTTATGCTCAAAAAAGCATAACGAAGGTATCATAAAAGCCGCACCCTGTCAAGGCAGGATGCGGCTTTTACACGATTTACTCCTCAAGTCCGGCCAGGGCCACGTCTTCCGGCCGGATGGGCAGGTTGCGGAACATGTGTCCCGTGGCCGCCCGGATGGCCTCGGCAATGGCGGGGCTGGGGGTGTTGATGACCAGCTCACCGATGGATTTGGCCCCAAAGGGTCCGGTGGGCTCATAACTGGGCACGAACTCCACCCGGATCTTCCCCGCCTCCAGGCGGGTGGGGATGCGGTACTGGAGCAGGGAGTCGTTGAGCATGCGGCCCTGGGGATTATACTGGATGTTCTCCAGCAGGGCCATGCCGATGCCCTGGACGATGCCGCCCTCGGTCTGGACCCGGGCCAGGTTGGTGTTGATGACGGTGCCGCAGTCCACCACGCCCACATAGTCCACCACCCGGACCGCTCCGGTGCCTGGGTCGATGTCCACCTCGGCCATGCCCACCATGAAGGGGGGCGGGGAGATGGGGGAGGAGTTGGACTGGCTGGCGGCAAGCTGCTTGCTGTGCCCCTCATAGCTGGCCCAGCCGATCTCTGCCCTTGTCATCACCTTGTCTGTGCCGGGCAGGAAGACCTTTTCTCCGTCAAACTGGGCACTCTCCGGGTCAATGCCCAGTAGGCGTGCGCCCTCCAGACGGATCTTTTCCCGCAGCTCCTCACAGGTTTTCACTACCGCGCCGCCGGTGACGTAGGTGGTGGCAGAGGCGTAGGAGCCGGTGTCATAGGGGGACTGGTCGGTGTCCACGCCACGCACAGCAATGTCGTCCACGCTGCAATCCAGGCAGTCGGCTGCCATCTGGGCCAGGATGGTGTCGCAGCCGGTACCCATATCGGTACAGCCCACCAGCATGGTGTAGAAGCCTCCGTCGTTGAGACGCACCTCCACACTGCCGATGTCCACCCCGGAGATGCCGCTGCCCTGCATGGCCATGGCCACGCCCCGGCCCCGGATGTGGCCGTTGGGCAGCGTCCAGTGGGTGGGGCCCTTGTCCCAGCCCATCATCTCCTTGGCCCGCTCCATACACTTGTCCAGGGTACAGCTGTTGCAGGGCTCACCGTAATAGGCAGGCATCATCTGGCCCTGGCGGACCATATTCTTCTCCCGGATGGCGCAGGGGTCCATGCCCAGCTCTGCGGCCATCTCATTGACGGCGGACTCTACCGCAAAGATGCCCTGGGTGGCTCCATAGCCCCGGTAGGCTCCCGAGCCCATGGTGTTGGTGTACACCACATCGCAGGTAAAGCGGCTGGCCCGGAGGCTTCCATAGAGGGCCAGGGACTTGTGGCCCACCAGGCCGATGGTGGTGGGGCCGTGGTCGCCGTAGGCTCCCGCGTTGGAGAGGGCGTAGAGGTCGATGCACCGGATGGAGCCGTCCCGGTCGGCGCCGATGCGCACCTTCATCTGCATCTGGTGCCGGGGGGACCCGTTGGCCATGGACTCCTGGCGGGTGTAACAGAGATAGGCGGGGCGGCCGGTGAGCTTGGTGACAATGGCGGGGAACTGCTCGCTGACCACGGTCTGCTTGGCGCCAAAGCCGCCGCCGATGCGGGGCTTCACCACTCGGATCTGGCTTTTGGGGATTTCCAGGGCGTTGGACAAAATCCGCCGCACATGGAAGGGCACCTGGGTGGAGCTGACCACATTGAGGCGGCCATACTCATCCAGATAGGTATAGGTGCAGAAGGGCTCCATCATGGTCTGGTTGTTGGCCACGGTGTTGTAGGTGCGCTCCA
>CAUFAM010000086.1 GCA_959022875.1 uncultured Oscillospiraceae bacterium
TCACGGCTCATTTTCCGGCTGGCAAACTCCTGAAATGCCGCTGTGATGGCATCCCCGTCCCGGTCCAGCACCCGGCCCACCGCCAGGGCGCCGCCGGAGTTATAGAGGTGGCGGTTGGCGGCAAAGGACGCCCAGTCCCCTCCAAAGAGGAAGAACTTGACCACAAACAGCCCCAGTCCCAGCACCAGCGCCAGGGTCAGAACCAGGCAGACCAGGGTTCGCTTTTCAATTTTTCTCATAACCGCCCTCCTTTCCTGTGCTCCGGCCGCCCAGCCATTGGGGCGTAGAGAACGTCTGTCTGCGGATGGCAAAGCTGGCATCCCGGCGGGTATCAGCGGCCTTCAGAAAGGCCAGCAGCCCCCAGGCCGAGAGCATGGAGGAGCCGCCGTTGGAGACAAAGGGGAAGGTGACTCCGGTGAGGGGCAGAATATCCACCGAACCCATGACATTCAAAATGGTCTGGAACACCAGAAGGCTGGTGGCCGCACAGGCGGCAATGGCATAGAAGCTGGACCGCCCCGCCCGGCAGCACCGCACGGCAAATACGGCCAGGGCCACAAGGCACAGCACGGCCAGCACCGCAATAATCAGCCCCCACTCTTCACACAGCATACCGAACACCAGGTCCGTGTCGGCGGCATCCACCCGGTGCAGCCACCCCTCCCCCGGTCCCACGCCGATGTGGCCGCCGGAGGCGGCGGCGGACATGGTCCGGGTCTGCTGGTAGCCTCCGGCAGAGGCCTGCTCCCACACGTGTCCCCAGGCGGCAAAGCGCCGCAGCACATAGGGCTTTAAGCTCACCAGGGTAAAGGCCCCGAAGACCGTGCCTCCGCAGATGAGGGCCAGGGTGGCAAAATCCCCCGAGCGCAGGTAGGCGATGACCAGGAAGGTCACAAAGAAGATGGCGGCGGTGCCAAAGTCGCTCATCAGCGCCAGGCACCCCATGCACGCCCCGGTCAGCACAATGAAAAGGCCCAGGTTCCGCTTGCGAAACAGCCGCTCCAGGGTGGCCGCCCCGGCAAAAATGTAGCAGATCTTGGCAAGCTCAGAGGGCTGGAAGGACATGCCCAGAATACTGACCCAGTTGGCCGCTCCATACTTTACCTGACCCAGCACCAAAGACAGCCCCAGAAGGCCCACTGCCCCGGCAGCCATGAGCCAGCGGATCTTTTTCACCCGCTCCAGGTCCCGGAGGAAGACCCCCAGCACCAAAAACAGAATGATCCCCAGCACAATGGCTGCCAACTGCTTGGGCACCGACCCCGGCGCCGAGGAGGCGGTCACCGCCAGCGACAGGGTGGACAGGAAAAAGGCGATGGTCTCCATTTCAAAGCCGGTGCGGCCCAGAGCGCCCATTCCGGTACAGTAGATCCACATCACGCCCGTCAGGCATACAAAGCAGGCGGGCACTAGGAGGATATGCTCCTCCCCCCGCAGCAGGAAGTGAAAGGCCGTGAGAATCTGAAACAAGGTGAGCAGCGCCAGGGACCCCCAGGGGGATACCGGCTTCTCCTCCGGCTTTTCCGCCGTCTTTCGCTCAGGCGGCGGGAGCAGCACCGTCTCCACGCCCCCCAGGCTCAGCACATCTCCCAGCTTCATCGCTGCGCCGTCGGGGCCCACAGGGGTACCGTTGACCATGGTGCCGCTTTTGGAGCCCAGGTCATACACCGTCCAGCCCTCCTCTCTCCGGATGAGAGCCGCATGCTGCCGGGAGACCACCGGGTAATTCAGCACCACATCGTTGCTCTCCCCCCGGCCCAGGAGGTTCTCCCAGTGACTCAGGGGCTCCCCCGCCCCATTGGGCAAAGACAGAACCGCCCACACCTCAGGCTTCGGGGAGGCGTTAATAAGGGAACGGATCACCTTGGTCAGCATGGCAATGGCCAGCGCCGGAAACACAAAGCGCAAAATCAGGGTGTACCAGGCAAATACCTGGGGATAGTCCACAGGCAGCTGGCGCAAGGCGTTGGCCGTGGAAATTACGGCAGATACAAATTGGGACAAGTTCTTCCCTCCTCTCCGGGGAAATCCCAACCGATTTGTACCAGCATACTACATTCCTCTCAGGGATACAAGGGCGGTTTTGCACAAAATGGGGGCATAAAAAAAGACGCGGCGGAATGGCTCCGTCGCGTCTGGTGGCACTTATTGCTTGTCTGGAAGCTGATTAAGCTCGGGCATGAGCTCGTCAGAAATGATGGTGAGCATCTCCTCCAGCTTCTCCACATCCTGTGCGGGAAACCGCTCTTTGATCCGGTCCATCACGGTGGACAGATAGCGGTAGCTCACATTGTAATAGTCAATATACTTCTGGGTCACCGCCAGGTGGTATTCCCGCTTGTCCTCAGGAGACTGTATCTTCTTCACATATCCCTTCTGGACAAGGCTGTTGATCTTATAGGCGGCATTGGGGGGCGAGATGTTGACAAAGCTGGAAAACTCCGCAATGGTGGGGTTACCCAGGGCGTTGATGATCTCCATGCAGAAGGTTTCCACGGTGGTGAGGCTGGCCTCCCGATTCTGAAACCGGGAAAAAACCGCCTGGTAAAAGTGAAGCTTAAATTTGGTATACACTTGGTTAAAAGCCTGATCCAGCATAGCGCTTCCTCCTGCAATTTCTTCCATAATAGTCAGTATAGCAAACTTACAGGTGGGAAGCAACCGTTACTGAATGACAAAGGTAAGTTCACACCGGGCGGCAATCTTGCCGTCCACCTTGGCCACCGCCTTGCCGTAGCCGATGGGGCCGTGCTGCTCCACCAGTTCACAGCTCAGCTCCAGCACATCCCCGGGCAGCACCGGCTGCTTAAACCGGGCGTTTTTCACCCCGCCGAAAATTGCCAGCTTGCCCTTGTTCTCCGGCAGAGACAGGGCGGCCACTGCCCCGGTCTGGGCCAGAGCCTCCAGGATGAGCACTCCGGGCATAATAGGCTTGCCCGGGAAGTGGCCCACAAAGAAGGGCTCGTTCATGGTGACGCACTTGATTCCCGTAGCCTTGACGCCGGGCTCACAGTCGGTAATCTTGTCCACCAGCAGGAAGGGGGGGCGGTGAGGCAGGATGTCCATAATCTCCTGAATGTTCAGTTCCATGCTTAACCCTCCCACTTCTTAAAGACCAGGCAGGTGTTGTGGCCGCCGAAGCCCAGGGAATCGGAGATGGACACCTTGATGTCCGCTTTCCGGCCCTCATTGGGCACAATGTCCAGGTCGCAGGCGGGGTCAGGCACCTGGTAGTTGATGGTGGCGGGGACAAAGCCGTCCTTCAGGGCCAGCACGGAGAACATGGCCTCCACCGCGCCGCTGGCTCCCAGCAGGTGGCCGGTCATGGACTTGGTGGAGCTGACCATCAGTTCCTTGGCGTGCTCGCCGAAAACCTGGTGGATGGCGGCGGTCTCGCCGCTGTCGTTGAGGGGGGTGGAGGTGCCGTGGGCATTCACATAGTCCACCTGGTCGGGAGTCATCCCGGCGTCCTCCAGGGCTTGCTGAATGCAGGCGGCGCTCCAGGTACCGTGGGGATCGGGAGCGGTGATGTGGTAGGCGTCGCAGGTGGCGCCGTAGCCCACGATCTCGCCATAGATCTTGGCGCCCCGGGCCTGGGCATGGCCCAGCTCCTCCAGCACCAGAATGGCCGCGCCTTCGCCCATGACAAAGCCGCTGCGCTCAGCGTCAAAGGGGATGGAGGCCCGCTTGGGATCGTCCGCGGTGGTCAGGGCACTCATGGAGGTAAAGCCGCCCATGGCCAGGGGGGTGATGGAGGCCTCGGCACCGCCGGAGAGCATCACCTCGGCGTAGCCGTCCCGGATGTGACGGAAGGCGTCACCCACGGCGTTGCTGCCGCCGGCGCAGGCGGCCACGGGGCAGATGCACATGCCGTGCAGCCCCAGGCGGATGGCAATGTGGCCGGCGGCCAGGTTGGTGATGGACATGGGGATGAAGAAGGGGGACACCTTGTCAAAGCCCCGGCTGTTGCCCGCCTCACAGGAGGACTGGATGGTGGCAATGCCGCCGATGCCGCTGGAAACGGACACGCCGCACCGGGCAGTGTTCTCCTGCTCCAGGTTAAGGCCGCTGTCCTGCACCGCCTCCACCGCCGCGGTGACGGCAAACTGGGTAAAGCGGTCCATGCGCTTGGCCTCTTTCTTGTCCAGGGCCACGGTGGGGTCAAAGTTCTTGACCTCGGCGGCCAGAGAGACCTTCTGGTTGCTGTGATCGTACAGGGTAATGGGAGCGATGCCGCACACGCCGTCCTTCACGGCCTGCCAGCTTTCGGGAGCGGTGTTGCCCACAGGGGTGACCGCACCGATACCGGTGATGACAACTCGTCTTTTTTCCATAATCCGCATCCTTTCTGCTCTCAAACGGCCATGCCGCCGTCCACACACAGCACCTGGCCAGTGACGTAGGCGGCCTCGTCCGAGGCGAAGAAGGCCACCGCATGGGCCACATCCTCCGCCTGACCCAGGCGGGCCATGGGGATGGTGGCGAGCATAGCCTCTTTGGCCTGCTCAGAGAGTACGGCGGTCATATCCGTGTCAATAAAGCCGGGAGCCACCGCGTTGACGGTGATCTTCCGCCCGGCCAGCTCCTTGGCCAGGGACTTGGTCAGGCCGATGAGGCCCGCCTTGCTGGCGCAGTAGTTGGCCTGGCCGGGGTTGCCCCGCAGGCCCACAATGCTGCTCATGTTGATGATGCGGCCATAGCGCTGGCGCATCATGGGGCGGTAGACCGCCTTGCAGCAGCAGAAGGCACCCTTCAGGTTGGTGTCCAGCACCGCGTCGAAGTCCTCCTCCTTCATCTGGAGGGTCAGGCCGTCCCGGGTAATGCCCGCGTTGTTGACCAGGATGTCAATACGGCCGAAGGTGTCCAGCACCTGCTTGACCATGTCCTCACAGGCGCGGGCGTCGGCCACGTCAGCCTTGATGGCCAGGGCCTTCACGCCCAGGGCTTCACAGGCTTCCACCGTCTCCTGGGCGGCTTTCTCGTTTCCGGCGTAGTTCACCGCCACGTTGGCTCCCTGGCGGGCAAACTCCAGGCAGATGGCCCGGCCGATTCCGCGGCTGCCGCCGGTGACCAGGGCAATTTTTCCAGTTAAGCTCATGGGGTTATTCTCCTTTCAGGGCGGCGATGGCGGCTTCCAGCTCCTGGGCCGTCTCCACCGGATAACACTTGATGTCCTTGGCGGTCTTCTTCACAAAGCCGGACAGGGCCCGGCCGGGGCCGATCTCCACCACGGTGTCTACCCCCAGCTCGTGGAGGCGGCGGATGGTGTCCTCCAGATAGACGCTCCGCTGCACCTGCTGCTCCAGCAGGTTGGCAATGGTGTCCGCCTCGCCCTTGAGGTCGCCCAGGCAGTTGAAGAACACGGGGATCTCCATCTCACCAAAGTCCACGCTCTGGAACTTCTCCCGAAGGGCGTCTCCGGCGGGGGCCATGAGGGAGGTGTGGAAGGGGCCGCTCACCTTCAGGGGCAGCACCCGCTTGGCGCCCTCGGCCTTGGCCAGCTCTCCGGCCTTGTCCACGGCGGCGGCGTCCCCGGAAATGACAATCTGCCCGGGGCAATTGAAGTTGGTGCACTCCACCACACCCGCGTCGGAGGCCTGCTGGCACGCGGCCTTCAGACTCTCCCGGTCCATGCCCAGCACGGCCGCCATGCCGCAGGGGCGGCCCTGGACGGCATTTGCCATAGCCTGGCCCCGGAAGGCCACCAGGGAGATGGCGGTGGGGGCGTCAAACACCCCGGCGCACTGGAGGGCGGAGTACTCGCCCAGGCTCAGGCCGGCGGCGTACTCGGGGACAATGCCCGCCTCCT
>CAUFAM010000087.1 GCA_959022875.1 uncultured Oscillospiraceae bacterium
GGCCGCTACTGGCCAGGACAAGTTCCATGACTACTTCTTCCCCTTTACCGAGGGCTTCCGCTACGCCGATGCCAACAATTTGGACAGCGTGGAGGCGGTGGCCGGCCACGATGTGTGCGCGGTCATGATGGAGCTGGTTCAGGGAGAAGGGGGCGTGCTGCCTCTGGATGAGAAGTTCGTGAAGGGTGTGGCTGACCTGTGTAAAAAGAGGGACTGGCTGCTGCTCATTGACGAGGTACAGACGGGAATTGGCCGCACGGGCACGCTGTTTGCCTTCCAGCAGTATGGGATCGAGCCCGATGTGGTGTCCTTTGCCAAGGGCATTGCCGGCGGCCTGCCCTTTGGCGGTGTGATGGCCAATGAAAAGTGCTGCAACGTCTTTACCCCCGGCACCCATGGAACCACCTTCGGCGGAAACCCCGTCTCTGCTGCCGCAGCCTGCTATGTGCTGGACCAGATTGATGACAAGCTCCTGGAGCAGGTGAAGGAGAAGGGCGCCTATATCCGCCGGAAGGTGGAGGAAATGAATCTGCCCTGCCTGGGCAAGACCCTGGGGCTGGGCCTGATGATCGGCGTGGAAGTGAAGGGCGAAAAGACCAACCGGGATCTGGCCGCCGCCCTCATTGACAACGGTCTTCTGTGCCTCACCGCCGGAGCGGGACTGCGGTTCCTGCCCCCTCTGGTCATTACCCAGGAGGAGATGGATGAGGCTCTGGCCATTATCCAGCGTACCCTTAGTCCGTTCAAAGGAGAGTAAAGCCCAATGACAAAAGATCTTTTGAAATTGCTGGACCTGTCCAAAGAGGACATTGTCCAGATTCTGAATACTGCCGACCAGCTGAAGTACGACCAGAAGCACCGGATTCGCCACGACTATCTCCGTGGCAAAACCCTGGCCATGATTTTTGAGAAGAACTCTACCCGGACCAGAGTATCCTTTGAGACGGGTATGTTCCAGCTGGGCGGCCACGCCCTGTTCCTCTCCGGCAAGGAGAGCCAGATCGGCAGGGGCGAGCCGGTGGAGGACACGGCCCGGGTGCTGGACCGGTACTGCGACGGTATCATGATCCGTACCTTCGGCCAGGAGGAAGTGGAAAATCTGGCCCGGAACACCAAGATCCCCGTCATCAATGGCCTGACGGACTTCTGCCATCCCTGCCAGGTGTTGGCCGACCTGCTCACCATCCGGGAGCACAAGGCGGTTTTGGAAGGGCTGAAGATGTGCTACATTGGCGACGGCAACAACATGGCCAACTCCCTCATTGTAGGTGGCCTGAAAATGGGCATGGAGGTGTCGGTTGCCTGTCCTGAGGGCTATGACCCCGACCAGAAGGTGCTGGATTTTGCCAAGAGCGACCCCAGCCACAAGTTCTCCCTTTACCGCAGACCCAAGGATGCAGCAGTGGGAGCCGATGTTATACTCACCGATGTGTGGGCATCCATGGGTCAGGAGGAGGAGCGGGCCATCCGGGCCAAGGCCTTTGCCGGCTACCAGATCAATGCCGAACTCATGGCGCTGACCAACGAGGGATGTATGGTGCAGCACTGTCTGCCCGCCCACCGGGGTGAGGAGATCACTGCCGATGTGTTTGAAGCCCACGCTCAGGAAATCTTTGACGAGGCGGAGAACCGTCTCCACGCCCAGAAGGCAGTTATGTACCTGCTGATGAAAGATGAAGAGGATTAATCCTGCAAAAAATATTTTTCAGAGAAAGAATCTGTAAACCGGAATTGAAATGAAAAAGAGAAAAACCGCGATTTGTTGCGGTTTTTCTCTTTTTTTCAAATATATGGAAAAATACTGAATAAGAAAAAAGATATAAGACATTAATTCACTAAATAAAAAATTGGTCAAAGCGACGAAGAAGCGCAAGAAGCATTGCATTATAACTGCGTAAAGAATATAATTGATTTTGTTAAAAAGCCGCAAAGAAGTAAGGAGGTGGAGACGGTTCCACGGCTTTTTGGCTGAAGCTTGTGTTTGTCGTTTGGAAAGGATCAGGGTGTGTGTGCCCTGTCACTGCACGGAAAGCCTGTGCCCAAGGACAAAGAGAGCGAACTGTGTTAGGAAGGAATCCGAAATGGAAAATAGTGTGAAATCCAATGCAAAAAGCGGGGCCAATATTCTGAAGTTTATTGTGCTCAATCTTATCGGTATCTTCATGTTCTTTGTAACGGTAAAGATTGGCGAGACCAGTTCCATCCCTGTGGACCATGTAGTGACCACCATCCGCAAGATCCCCTACTTCGATTTGGTCTATGGCGCGGTAATCGTGGTAGTGGGCGCGGTGCTGCCTTTTATCCGCAAGACCTGGAATAAGGATAAGGTCACTATGGTATTCTCCTTCCTGAAGCTGCTGGCCATTCCGTTTTTGATCGTGTGGCTGACCAAGACCGGGCCCGCCCGTTGGTTTGACAGCGACATGATGCCGTTCATCTATAATAAAGTCGTGCTGCCCGTCACCTCCCTGGTACCTGTGGGCGCTGTGTTCCTGGCCTTCCTCATTAACTACGGCCTGATGGAGTTCATCGGTGTATTCATGAAGCCGGTTATGCGCCCCATCTGGAAGACCCCCGGTCGTTCCGCAGTTGACGCGGTGGCTTCTTTCGTGGGCAGCTATTCCGTGGGCCTGCTGATCACCAACCGGGTGTATAAAGAGGGCTTCTATTCCACCAAGGAGGCCGCTATTATTGCTACCGGTTTCTCCACCGTGTCCGCTACCTTCATGATCGTAGTGGCCCGGACCCTGGGCCTGCTGGATCACTGGAATGTTTACTTCTGGTCCACTCTGATCATCACCTTTATCGTCACCGCCCTGACCACCCGCATTTACCCCCTGAGCAAGAAGCCTGACACTGGCTACAACGGTATGGCCGTGGTGCCCGAGCCCGTTCCTGAGAAGGGCAAGCTGCTCTCCACCGCTCTGGACGAGGGCCTGGAGGCATGTGCCAAGGCTCCCGGCATTGTGGAAGGCATTGTAAAGAACTTTATTGACGGCCTGAACATGGCTCTGGGCATTGGTCCTTCCCTCATGTCCATCGGGTTCCTGGGCCTGCTGCTGGCAGAGTACACCCCTGTGTTCGACATTATCGGCTACATCTTTGTTCCCTTTGCCATGCTGCTGGGCTTTGGCCCCGAGGCTGTGATGATGGGCAAGAGCTGCGCCATCAGCCTGGCGGAGATGTTCCTCCCCGCCAACATCGTGGCCAACGCTTTCCCTCTGTCCCAGTATGTGACCGCCATTGTCTGCGTGTCTGAGATCCTGTTCTTCTCCGCCTCTATCCCCTGTGTGCTGGGTACCGACATTGACATCTCCCTGAAGGATATTCTCATTGTCTGGGTGGAGCGTATTATTCTCTCCCTGATCCTGGCTGCCCTGGTGGTACGGTTCCTGTTCCCCTTGATGGGTGTGCCCCTGTAAGATCGTTTCTGATAAAAAATCGGGACTTGCTTTTGCAAGTCCCGATTTTTTATCGTCAGCGGGATGGAGCGCTTTGCTCCATCAGAATTTCCCGGCGCAGGGGCCGGTATACGGTGTAGTACATGGTCAGACCGCAGGCCAGACCACCCACCAGCTGGGAGACGGCCTCTGCGGCAAAGACCCCCATGGTTCCCATCCAGACGGGCAGGATTACCGTGAGGGGGGCATTGATGATAGCTTTGCGAAGCAGTGAAAAGAAAACAGCCTGCTTGGCGTGGCTAAGCCCCACAAAAACCGCTTGGGAGGCCACCTGGAGGGACATGAAGATAAACAGTCCAAAGTAGACCCGCAGGGCCGGAATACCTTTTGCAATGACCTCCGGATCGTCGTTGAAAATAAAAATGAGGGCCTGAGGGAAGAGCATGGCCACGGCCCAAAAGGCGGTGGCGTAAGCCACGGTAACGCCCACAGTAAACTGGATAGATTGGCGGACGCGGGAGGGCTTACCTGCGCCATAGTTAAAGCCCATTACCGGCTGGGAACCGTTGGTCAGACCGTGGACGGGCATGATAAAGACTTCGCGCAGGGAGTTGATGATGGTCATGATGCCCACGTACAAATCGCCGCCCCAGGCCTGGAGGGTGGCGTTGCACACCACTTGGACCAGGCTGTTGGTCATGTTCATAAAAAAGCCGGACAGCCCCAGGGAGATAATTTTGCGCATCCGGGCCCCTTCCGGGCGAAGGGAGGGCAGGTGCAGGCGGATAAGGGCCCGCCGTCCGGTGAGAAACAGCAGCACCCAGGCCGCTGAAATTCCCTGGGAGATGACAGTGGCCAATGCAGCCCCCTTGACCCCCATGTTGAACACAAAGATAAACAGCGGATCCAAAAGAAGGTTCAGTACCGCGCCGATGACCACGGTCATCATGCCCGTGGAGCCGAAGCCCTGGGCGTTGATAAAGGGGTTCATGCCCAGGCTGATCATAACAAAGAGTGTACCCAACAGATAGATGGTCATATAGTCGTCGGCGTAGGGGAAGGTATTGGCGCTGGCGCCGAACAGATAGAGAATGGGCTCTTTCAGTGCCATGAAGAAGGCGGTGACCGCCAAGCCCAGCAAGATCAGCAGGGTGAAGGAATTGCCCATCACCATCTCCGCCTCCTTTTTATCCCCTTTGCCCCGGCAGATGGAGAAAAGCGGCCCGCCTCCTGTGCCGCAGAGGTTGGCAAAGCCCATGATGATGGAGACGATGGGGATGGTGATGCCAAGGCCCGTGAGGGCCAGGTGGCTGCTGCCGGGCAGCCGGCCCAGATAGATCCGGTCTACCACGCTGTACAGCACGTTGACCAGCTGGGCGGCCGTCATGGGGACGGCCAGAGACATGATGTTGCGGGGGATACTGCCCTTGGAAAAGTCGTGCTCATTTTGGGCCACGGCCATTCCTCCTTTCACAAAGGGCAGACCGCCGGCGTCTGTTCACCGGCGGTCTGTCAGAATCATTTGGGATCAAAGCGCCTGAATATCGGCAATCAGGGCGTCGATGTCCTCGTCCGTTGTGGACCAGGCCACGCAGAACCGTACCGCGGTATGGCCTTCGTCCGTTTTGCACCACCAGCAGCTGGAGTAGTTCTGATTGAGCTGCTCCAGAGCCTTGTCGGGAAGAATGGGGAACTGCTGATTGGTGGGGGAGTTGATGAGCAGGGGATAGCCCTTGTCCAGGAAGGCCTTTTGCAGGCGCATAGCCTGCTCCACGGCCTGTTTGCCGATCTGCTGATAGAGACCGTCCTCCATCAGGGCCTCAAACTGTACGCCCAGCAGCCGGCCCTTGGCCAGCATGCCCCCCCGCTGCTTGATAAGGTAGCGGAAGTCGGACTTCAGGGCCTCGTTGGTGATGACCACAGCTTCCCCGAAGAGGGCGCCGGCCTTGGTGCCGCCCAGATAGAACACATCGCACAGCTTTGCCAGGTCGGGCAGGGTGATGTCCGAGGCGGCCAGACCGTAGGCCAGCCGGGCCCCGTCCACAAAGACGGGCATGTGGTACTTGTGGGCCGTCTCACAGATGGCCTGAAGCTCTGCCTTTGTGTAGACCGTGCCCAGCTCGGTGGGGTGGGAAATGTACACCATGCCGGGCTGAACCTTGTGTTCCACGCTGGGATCCGAGTAGTGGGACTGACACAGCTGCTCAATCTGGGCGGCGGTAAGCTTGCCGTCCTCCGAGGGGACGGCAAGAACCTTGTGGCCGGTGGCCTCCACTGCGCCGGTTTCATGGTCGTTGATGTGGCCCATCGCCGTGCTGATGACCCCTTGATGGGGACGCAGGGCGGCGGCGATGACGGTGGTGTTGGTCTGGGTG
>CAUFAM010000088.1 GCA_959022875.1 uncultured Oscillospiraceae bacterium
CGCTGGACTGCAGGTTGATGGGGGGCAGGGCCACATAGAAGTAGAGGAAGCCCACCACAGCGGTGACGATCAGGTTGATCAGGATCTTCCCCAGCTTGCTTGCAGGGCCTCGGCGCTTCTTGGCCGGTTGCTGTTCCATAAAAACATTCTCCTTTTGTTCCGCGGGCCCGGAGGCCAAACGAACGGGATAAGGGTAGTATAGCCTAAAATCGGCTGAAAGGCAACGGCTGGCCGGAAATTGGAAGATTAAAAAAGAGTAAAGATCCGGTCGAATCTTTTTGTAAAGTTCTTGTAAATACCGTTGACGCGCCACTTTACATTCGGTATACTACTGCTGGCATTTGGTAAGAGATCAGAAAAAAGAATGTAAAAAATGAGGGAATGAACGTGAACCTAGACATAAGCATTCTCCTGGGGCTGCTGGGCGGCCTGGCCCTGTTCCTTTACGGCATGCAGATGATGAGCGCCGGCCTGGAGGCCGCGGCGGGCAACCGCATGAAGGGCATTCTGGAGCGGCTGACCTCCAACCGCTTCCTGGGCATCCTGGTGGGCGCGGGCATTACCGCGGTCATCCAGTCCTCCTCCGCCACCACTGTCATGGTGGTGGGCTTCGTCAACTCTGGCATGATGACGCTGAAACAGGCGGTGTGGATCATCATGGGCGCCAATATCGGCACCACCATCACCGGCCAGCTCATCGCCCTGGACGTGGGCGCCGTGGCTCCCCTGTTCGCCTTTGTGGGCGTGGCCATGGTGGTCTTTTTGAAGAAGCCCCAGATTCACCACTACGGAAATATTCTGGCCGGCCTGGGCGTGCTCTTTATCGGTATGGAGATGATGGGCTCGGCCATGGAGCCCCTGCGGGAATGGCCCGCCTTTGTCAATCTGGTGAGCACCTTCTCCAACCCCGTTGTCGGCATTCTGGCGGGAGCGGCCTTCACAGCTCTGATCCAGTCCTCCTCCGCCTCGGTGGGTATCCTGCAGGCCCTGGCCAACAGCGGCGTCATCGGCCTGTCCAGTGCGGTATTCGTTCTGTTTGGTCAGAACATCGGTACCTGCATCACTGCCGTTCTGGCCTCTATCGGTACCAACCGCAACGCCAAGCGGGCCACCATTATCCACCTGATGTTTAACATCATCGGCACCATTATCTTTACCACTTTGTTCCTGCTGTTCCCCATTGCCAGGGTGATCGACGGCAGCCTTGTGCTCCAGGGTGGAGTGGGTAGCTTCCTGAGCGGTGTCCTGCCCGGTACACCTGCCGGCCAGATCGCTCTGGTTCACACCAGCTTCAACATCATTACCACCATCCTGCTGCTGCCTCTGGGCAACTACTTGGCCAAGCTGGCCGTTAAGATCCTGCCCGAGCAGGTTCAGGAGCACGATGAGGGCACTATGCGCCTGGAGTACCTTGCCCCGGTCTCTGCCAGCGGCAAGGAGGGCGGCCTGGGTCTGTCCGCCATTGTGGTGGACCAGCTGCGCCATGAGCTCAACCGTATGCTGAACATGGCCCGGGATAACGTGGAGGCCGGCTTTGAGGCCGTCCTGGCCCGGGACCCCGAGCGGCTGGAGGCTGTGGAGCAGCGGGAGGAGTACATCGACTTCCTGAACCGGGAGATCTCCCGCTATGTGTCCCACCTCATCTCCATTGAGACCAACGAGCAGGATTCCCGGGTGGTCAGCAGCTTCTTCACCATTTCCGGCAACATCGAGCGCATTGGTGACCACGCCGACAACCTGGCCGGCTACACCAGGATGCTGGTGGCCAAGAACATCAAGCTCTCTCCCATTGCCCAGAAGGAAGTGGAGCAGATGCGGGATGTCTGCCTGGAGGCGGTCACTACCCTGCTGGACCGCCAGGCCGGTGGGCCCGAGTGGCTGGTGGATGTGGCTCAGATTGAGCAGAAGATTGACGATATGACCGACGAGTTCCGCCGTGACCAGCTCATCCGCATGCGGGATGGGGTGTGCTCCGATGAGGCCTGTATCCTCTACTCCGAACTGCTCACCGACTTTGAGCGAATTGGTGACCATGTGCTGAATATTGCACAGGAGCTGACCAAGTCCAGAACCAATTTGTAAGACAAACAGGCGCTGCCGGGGGACTCGGCGGCGCCTTTCTTATACTTTGCTAAGGTAATGCTTGACGAAATCCCCTTGGGGCGCTATCATTTTGAAGGTAGTAATAGGAGGGATAATCCATGACATATCAGCAAGTACTGGAGGCCGCCCGCACTTGCAGCGGCCCTTACTGCAAGGCCTGCCCCGTATGCAACGGCCGGGCCTGCAAGAATACTGTGCCCGGCCCCGGCGCCAAGGGAAGCGGAACGGTGGCCATCCGTAACTATGAGGCCTGGCAGGACGTGTGCCTGAATATGGATACGATCTGCTCCAACGGGGCAGTGGATACCAGCTTCACGCTCTTTGGCCAGAGCTATGACCTGCCTGTCTTTGCAGGGCCGGTAGGGGCGGTGAAGCTTCACTACGGGGAGAAATTTACCGACCAGGAGTATAACGATATTCTAGTCCCGGCCTGTGCCAAGGCCGGTATTGCCGCCTTCACCGGGGACGGCACCGACCCCGGTGTCTTTGCCGCCGCCTCCAAGGCCATCGGAGCAAACGGTGGAAAGGGCATCCCCACGGTGAAGCCCTGGGACCGGGACACCCTTTTTGCCAAGCTGGACGCGGCCAAGGCTTCCGGCGCCAAGGTGTTTGCTATGGATATTGACGCGGCGGGCCTGCCCTTCTTGAAGGGCCTCAATCCTCCGGCCGGTTCCAAGACCGTCAGCGAGCTGCGGGAGGTCATTGAGTATGCCAAGGTGCCCTTTATCATCAAGGGCATTATGACCGTGAAGGGGGCCAGGAAGGCTCTGGAGGCCGGTGCGGCGGGTATTGTAGTGTCTAACCACGGCGGCCGTGTGCAGGATGGCGTGCCCGCCACCGCCGAGGTTCTGCCCGCCATTGCCGAGGCGGTAAAGGGCCAGATGACCATTTTTGTGGACGGCGGACTGCGCAGCGGCGTGGACATCTGCAAGGCTCTGGCCCTGGGTGCCGACGCCTGTATTCTGGCCCGGCCTTACGTCACTGCCGTCTATGGCGGTGGGGAAGAGGGCGTCCAGGTGCTCACCCAGAAGCTGAAGGGCGAGCTGGAGGACACCATGGCCATGTGTGGAGTCCACTCCCTGGCGGAGATTAGCCGGGATATGATCTTCTGATTGACAAACAGCAGACAAAAGGCCCTGATTCCAGTGGAATCAGGGCCTTTTCATAAAAAAGCCCCGGCTGCTTGCGCAGTCGGGGCTTTGGTGCCTCTATTAGTCGGTCACATAGGGCAGCAGAGCGATCTGACGGGCCCGCTTGATGGCCTCGGTCAGCTGGCGCTGATGCATGGCGCAGGTGCCGGTGGTGCGGCGGGGCAGGATCTTGGCCCGCTCGGAAATGAACCGGCGCAGCTTGGCGGCGTCCTTGTAATCGATGCACTCCACCTTGTCGGCGCAGAAGGCGCAGACCTTACGGCGCTTGCGGCCGCGGGGAGCTCTGTTATCACGTTCCATAGCCATGGATTTAACCTCCTTCTTACGACCTTATATGGTCAAAGTCAAAACGGCAGCTCGCCGTCGTCATCAGAAAGCTCGGCAAACTGGTCGCCGTCCGCAGGGGGGGCGCCATAGCCGGAGGGGGCAGCGGGAACGGAGTAACCGCTGGGGGCATAGCCGCCCTGGTTAAAGCCGGTGGAGTAGCTGCCACCGTCGCCGTCTCGCTTGGAGTCGCCGAAGTAGATGTTGTCCGCAATAACCTCAGCCGTGCGGCGCTTGCCGCCGTCCTTGTCGGTCCAATCGCGGATCTGCAGCCGGCCCTCCACCACGGCCATGCGGCCCTTGGTGAAGTAGCGGCTGACAAACTCGGCGGTCTGGCGCCAGGCCACCACGTCAATGAAATCGGTGGTGCGCTCGCCGGTGGACTTGTCCTTGAAATCCCGGTCAACAGCCAGGGAGAAGGAAGCCACGGGAGTGCCGGTCTGGGTACGCCGAAGCTCAGGGTCACGGGTCAGACGACCCATGAGGAAGATCTTGTTGAGCATCTGAAAAAGACCTCCTTACTGGTCCTTGCAGACGATCATGGAGCGCATCACGCCGTCGGTGATCCGGAAAATACGGTCCAGCTCGGCGGGGATCGCGGCGGCGGCGGTGAAGGTCATCAGGACATAGTAGCCCTCCATCAGGTCGTCAATGGGATAGGCCAGACGGCGCTTGCCCCACTCATCAACCTCGGTGACAGTGCCGTTGGCCTCGACCACGGCCTTGAACTTCTCCACCAGGGCGGCGATCTGCTCCTCGCTCAGCTCGGGCTTCAGGATGTAGACAGCCTCGTAGTTGGAATTGATTTTTGCCATGTTTTTGCACCTCCTTATGGACATATGGCCCCCGGATTCTTGCCGGGAGCAAGGAAACACTGTCTCACCATAGAGACAGACTTAATTATTATACCCAAAATAAGCGGAATGTCAAGAGAAAATCATAAGATTACAGTAATATTTTTGGGCAAAGGAAGAAAAAGGGAAAAATTTATAGATTCTTATCAGTTTGAAAGGAGATGTTAATAAAGTCTGAACTGGAATATTACCCTCAGCTGTGACAAAATGAGCTTTGTGGAGAAAAAGGAGTAAATTTGGTACAGAGGGGAGCTGAGACGAACCTGTCATTCGGTGAGACAGGTTCTGAGTAGAAAAGCGGATCTGTTTGTGTGTACAGAAAAGGAAAAAAGGGAGGAATTATAATGCTTGAGATTTCCTTTGACGTAATGCAAAGCGCAGCCATTGCCGCATGTGTGGCTATGGTTGGCCGGGCAATTGTCAAGAGAGTCAAATTCTTTCAAACCTATTGTATTCCCGGCGTGATTGTAGCCGGTCTGGCAGTCAGTTTTGTGCTGGGCATTTTGCGCGCGGCGGGCATTCTTCAGGTCACGTTTGATGTAGCCGTTTTAAAAGAATGGTTTATGGACATCTTCTTTACCGGGGTGGGCCTGACTGCCTCCTGGAAGCTCATTAAACGGGGCGGCAAGGTGTGCATTGGAATTGCCATCACTACCATTGGCCTCATCCTGGCCCAGGACTTGCTGGGTGTGCTGCTGACCATCCCTCTGGGCCTGCACCCCCTTCAGGGAATCGGCATGGGGTCGCTGTCCCTCATGGGCGGTGTAGGTACGTCTGGCGCCATCGCTCCCCTGTATGAGGAGCTGGGCGCAGAAAACGCGGTTGTTATGGCCGTTATGTGTGCCACGTTCGGCATGGTGTTTGCCAGCTTGTGCGGCGGCCCTGTGGCCCGGGCGCTGATTAAGCGCCACAACCTGAAAGGGGAAGTGACGGAAAACTACGGCGGGAAAGAGAACACTTCCGGGGAAGCGGCAGCCGACGGCGAAGTGACTCCCCTGAACGGAAAAAGTTTGCTGGGCAGTGTGTGCCTGATTATTATTTCCGCCGGCCTCGGCTCCTATATTGCCATTCTGGCCGGGTATGTGCCCTACATTGAATTCCCCTATTTCATTGGCTGCATGATCGGCGGCGTCATTGTCCGCAATATTCTGGATGCCATGCATGTAGAGGTGCGGGCCCAGGAGCTGGACGCCTTTGGTGATATTTGCCTGGAAATTTTCCTGGGTATGACGATGATGTCCATTGACGTGACCAAGCTGGCGGATGCCTTTGGCCCCTTTGTGATCATCTTTGTGGCACAGGTGCTCATGACCTGCCTGTGGGCCT
>CAUFAM010000089.1 GCA_959022875.1 uncultured Oscillospiraceae bacterium
AAACCGGAAAATCCGAAGTCAAACTATGCAGTACCGGGACTCTATTTCTATGACCATCAGGTTATGGACATTGCCCGGAATCTGAAGCCCTCCGCCCGTGGGGAGCTGGAGATTACCGATGTAAACCTGGAATATCTCCGCAGGGGACAGCTCCAGGTGATCCCCCTGGAGAAAAACTTTACCTGGCTGGACGCAGGTACCGCGGACAGCCTGCTGGAGGCCGGGCAAACCATCCGACATATCCAGGACACCACAGGCCGGTATGTGGGCTGTCTGGAGGAATTGGCCCTCTATGAAGGCTGGGTCACAGAAGAGCATGTCCACGCCATTGGGAGCGAACTGTCTATGACGCTCTATGGAAAATACCTGCAGTGCCTGTAAGCACATAGAAAAGAGGAAGAACAGCTATGAAAATCATTGGTGCGTATTTTAGCCCAAGCGGCGGCACCAAACGGGCCACGCAGCTGCTTTGCGGGCTGTTTGGCGACTATGAGACATTGGATCTCGGAGGACGTGAGCGGGCAAAACGACAGTTTGAAAAGGACGAGCTGCTGGTACTGGCACTGCCGGTATATGCCGGACAGATCCCGGCGGTTCCCGGTCTTCTGGATGGCCTGTCCGGAGATGGCACCCCCTGTGTGCTGCTGGCCACATATGGCAACCGTCACTATGACGACGCCCTGGCCCAGATGAAACAGCAGATGGGGGAGAAGGACTTTTCCTGTGTGGCTGCCGCCGCAGTCATTACCCCCCATATTTTTGCGCCGTCTCTTGGAATGGGGCGGCCGGATGAAGAGGATGAGGCTGTGCTCAAGCAGCTTGCCCAGGCGGTGCAGGAGAAGTTGGAGGCCGGAAACTGGGCGGAACCTGCCGTGCCCGGTGATCCAAACCCCGCCCCCAGAAAGGCAGTTCCGGTTCCCAAGGACCGGGACTGGGATACCTGTTTGGGCTGTGCCATTTGTGCCAAGGCCTGTCCCACCGGGGCGATGGATTTAAGCTCGCTGCTGTGGGAAGACAGCAAGTGCATCAGCTGTATGGCCTGCGTCTCCGCCTGCCCCACCGGGGCGCTGGGCTTCAGCGCTGCCCAGCTGGCGGAAAAGCTCACCGCCAACTTTACAGCCCGCCGTCCCATCGAGCTTTTTGTGGAGGGCTGAGGGCAGATGAAGAAAGTCCTCATGATTGCCACCGGAGGTACCATTGCTTCCAAAGACAGCGGCCAGGGGCTGACCCCTGCCATCACGTCCGAAGAGATTTTGGGCTATGTGCCCGCTATTGGGGAGCTGTGCCAGGTTGAGGCCATTCAGCTGATGAATCTGGACAGCACCAACATTACCCCAAGCCACTGGCTGGAAATGGCCAGGGCAGTGGAGGAGCACTACGATGAGTATGACGGCTTCGTCATCACCCATGGTACCGATACCATGGCCTATACCGCCGCGGCCTTGTCCTACCTCATCCAGTACTCCCAAAAGCCTATTGTGATTACCGGTTCCCAGAAGTCCATCTGTCTTGAAAATACCGACGCCCGGCTGAACCTCTATAACAGCTTCCTTTACGCCGCGGACGATGGCTCCCATGGTGTGAGCCTGGTCTTTGACGGCAAGGTGATTTTGGGAACCCGGGCGCGGAAAGAGCGCACCAAGAGCTTTAACGCCTTTTCCAGCGTGGACTACCCTGAGCTGGGAGTGATCCGGGACGGGAAGCTTATCCGCTACCTGGCGGAGCTGGAGTACCGGCCCCGGCCGGTGTTTTATCACCAGCTGGAGGAGCGGATTTTGCTGCTCACGCTGATTCCCGGCATGGGGGCGGACGCGCTGGAGGCACTGCGTGACCGGTATGAAGCGGTCATTTTGCAGAGCTTTGGCGTTGGCGGCCTGCCCGGCGGTGCTTCGGGCTCTCTGGCCCGGGCCATGGAGGCCTGGCTGGAGGAGGGAAAGACCATTCTGATGATGACCCAGGTTCCTTATGAGGGCAGCGACATGACGGTCTATCAGGTGGGCTATCAGGTCAAGAAGAAGTATCAGCTCATCGAAGGGTACAACATGACCCTGGAGGCGGCGGCGACGAAGCTTATGTGGGTTCTGGGACAAACCCGGAACGAAGATCACATCCGTCAGATGTTTGAGCAGCCCGTGCAGTTTGACCTGATCCGGTGAGTGCAGAAATGCTTTGTCTATTTATATAGGAAATGATCGTTTCAAGAGCGGAATTCGGGTGAGAAATCCCCCTATTCCGCTCTTGCGCATTTGCGTGATTTGTGGCACAATATTGTTCAATACAGTACATTGCCGTGGGAAAGGAGACCGTGGAATGAAACGACTTCGCGCCGTGACAGCTGCGCTGCTGGTTCTCATATGCATTACCGCTATGCTTCCAGGCGCGGCAGCAGCGGGTGAGGGCCGTGAGGCTACCATCCTGTTTACCCATGACCTGCATTCCCACTTTTTGCCCCAGAGTGATGGGGCCGGGAACGAATCGGGTGGATATGCCCGCCTGATGACCGTCCTGACAGAGGAGCGAAGGATACACCCCGATGCCATTACCGTGGACGGGGGCGATTTTTCCATCGGCTCCCTGATTCAGACCCTTTATACCACCCAGGCCGCCGAATTGCGTACCATGGGGGCCATGGGATATGATGCGGCTACGGTGGGCAACCATGAGTTTGACCACGGCGGGGTGGGCTTTGCCCAGATGCTCACGGCCGCGGTGGCCAGCGGCGAGGCGCTGCCCGCTCTGGTGATGGCCAACTATAAGCCCTCCCCGGACAATCCCGACCAGCTGGACATCCAGCGCTCCATGGCCGCCTATGGCGTGCAGGACTATATGCTTCTGGAGCGGGGCGGGGTGACCTATGGCATATTTGGCCTGGTAGGGGAGGATTCCCACGACTGTGCCCCTGCCTCCGGCTTTGTGCTGGGGGATGCGGCCGAAAACGCCCAGCGGTGTGTAGACGCCCTGGAAGAGCAGGGGGCGGAATTTATCATCTGCCTGTCCCACTCGGGCACAGATGACAACGTAAAAAAGTCCGAGGATGAGCAGCTGGCCAAGGAAGTGGAGGGCATTGACCTGATCGTGTCCGGCCATACCCACACCACGCTGACCGAGCCCATCCAGGTGGAGGAAACCTACATTGTCTCCGCCGGGCCCTACTGCCAGAACCTTGGATCCGTCACCTTCCGCCTGGATGACGCCGGTGAGAAGGAACTGGTGGATTATCACCTGACCGCCATTGATGAGAGTATTCCGGAAGACCGGGACATCTCCCTTCTGGTGGAGGACTGGAAACTGCAGGTGGGCGGAACCTACCTGGCAAGGTACGGATTTGGATATGATGAAGTGCTCACCACGGCGGGCTTTAGCCTGCCCACTCCGGTTTCCGGTGTCCAGACGGGCAACGCACTGGGGGAGCTGGTGGCGGATGCTTACCTGTGGGCGGTGGAGAATCTGGAGGCGGAGAGCCCCGATACTGCTACCGTGACAGTGACGGCTGCCGGGGTGCTGCGTGCCCCGCTCTATGCCGGGGACATCACCGTCTCCCAGGCCTTTGACGTGCTGTCCATGGGAGTTGGGACGGACGGAACCTCGGGATACCCCCTGGTGTCCTGCTACCTCACCGGAAAAGAACTGAAGGCGCTGGCGGAGCTGGATGCCTCGGTCACACCCCTTATGCCTACGGCCCAGCTTTACATGTCCGGAATGACCTATTCCTTCAATACAAACCGGATGTTCTTTAACCGGGTGTATGAGGTCTTGCTCAATGAGGCGCCCTTTGTCAGCGGCTTTCAGGGCAGCGGGCTGACTGAGATCGAGAACGACCAGCTCTACCGGGTGGTCTCCGGCATGTATTCCGCCCAAATGCTGGGTACGGTAAAGGAAAAATCCTTTGGCCTTTTGTCCATCGTTCCCAAGGACGAAAACGGCCAGCCCATTACCGATTTCTCCACCCGGGTGCTCCGGGACAAAAACGGCAATGAGATCAAGGAATGGTATGCCCTGGCCGCTTACCTTGAGAGTTTTGGGGAGGAAGGCCTTCCCGATACATACAGCCACAGCGATGGCCGGAAGGACGTCAGCCGGAGCCTAAACCCCATCGAGCTTTTGAAGAATCCAAACTGGCTCACCCTGGCGGCCCTGCTGGTGGTGATATTGTTGGTTGCCCTGGTGGTTTTTCTGGTGCGGCGCTTTGTGTTTCGGAGACGGCGGCGCTACCGGGGCTGGTAAATCTGTGATCTGAGCGGGAAACCGCATATTCCATATTAAGAATGGAGAAAAGGGGCGCCGGGGAATTGCCCGGTGAGCAACCATTGAGGAGGAGAAGCAGTGAAGAAGTACGAAATCGCGAAGAAAAAGGTGCTGACCGCTGAGATCACCCAGATCTCGGTGTATGCGCCCCTGGTGGCCGCCAAAGCCAAGGCGGGCCAGTTTATCATTCTCCGTGTGGACGAGGAGGGTGAGCGGATCCCCCTGACCATTTCCAGCGCGGACAACGACCTGGTCACCGTAATCTTCCAGAAAATTGGCGGCACCACCCTGGCTCTGGATGAGCTCCAGGAGGGAGACTGCCTCCACGACTTTGTGGGCCCCCTGGGTGTCCCCACCCATGTGGAGGATCTGGGCCGGGTAGCCGTTCTGGGCGGCGGCCTGGGCTGCGCCATTGCTCTGCCTGTGGCCCGTGCCCTTCATGAGGCCGGCAACCAGGTGGACCTCATCGGCGGTTTTAAGACAAAGGATATCGTCATCCTGGAGGAGGAGATGGGCAAGGCCTGTACCGACCTGCACATCTGCACCGACGACGGCACCTATGGCTACCACGGCTTTGTCACCGGTAAGCTGGAGGAACTTATTCAGAGCGGCGTGAAGTTTGACCATGTCTTTGCCATTGGCCCCCTGATGATGATGAAGTTTGCCTGCAAGCTCACCGAAACGTACCACATGCCCACCACGGTGAGCATGAACCCCATCATGATCGACGGCACCGGCATGTGCGGCTGCTGCCGCCTTACTGTGGACGGCGAGGTGAAGTTTGCCTGCGTGGACGGCCCCGACTTTGACGGCCACGAGGTGGACTTTGATGAGGTCATTGCCCGGAACAATACCTATAAGGAGCAGGAGGCCAAGGCGAAGGAGAAGCACCTGTGCCGCCTGGGAGGAGGTGCCATGAATGGCTAACATGCAGATGAACAAGACCCCTATGCCGGAACAGGATCCCAATGTGCGCAACCGCAATTTTGAAGAGGTTGCCCTGGGCTACACCCTGGAGCAGGCCCAGAACGAGGCTCAGCGCTGCCTGAACTGCAAGAACAAGCCCTGTGTCAGCGGCTGCCCCGTGGGCATTCCCATCCCTGAGTTTGTGGGCAAGGTGGCCGAGGGCGACCTGGCGGGAGCCTATCAGCTCCTGTCCGACGCCAATGCCCTGCCCGCCATCTCCGGCCGTGTCTGCCCCCAGGAGACCCAGTGCGAGGGCAAGTGTGTCCGGGGAATCAAGGGTGAGCCCGTGTCCATTGGCCGTATTGAGCGCTTCGTAGCCGACTGGGCCGCGGAGAACGGCCTGGCCAATGTGGCCACCGCCCCCAAGAACGGCCATAAGGTGGCGGTCATCGGTTCCGGCCCTGCCGGTCTCACCTGTGCCGGCGAGCTGGCCCGCATGGGCTATGATGTCTCTGTGTTCGAGGCCTTCCATACCCCCGGCGGCGTGCTCAGCTACGGCATCCCCGAGTTCCGTCTGCCCAAGGACATCGTCAAGCGTGA
>CAUFAM010000090.1 GCA_959022875.1 uncultured Oscillospiraceae bacterium
TGCAGAGCGGGACGGATGGTGTCGGCGGTGGAGTAGGTAGCGCCGCCCAGCAGGGCGTCGGCCTCACCCATAGCCACCAGCATGGTGCCGAAATAGTTGCCCTTCTTCAGCATGGCACGGCACTCGTCGGCGGTCATCTTGCCCTTGCGCAGCTCCACCATGCGGGCCACCATGGCCTCCATGTTCTCATAGTTCTCAGGGTCGATGATGATGGCGCCCCGGATGTTGAAGCCGGCTTCCTCGGCGGCGGCCAGGATCTCCTGCTCATTGCCGATGAGGATGGGGGTCAGGAAGGTACCGGACAGCAGACGGGCAGAGGCCTCCAGAATACGGGGGTCGGTGCCTTCGGTAAACACAATCTTACGGGGATGAGCCTTCAAAATGTCGATGAGTTTTTTAAACATAAACGAATTCCCTCCAACTCAAAAAATAGGTGTTGCAGCACACCTCTTTACTGGTGTTATCCTAGCATTTCCCGTGTTAAAATGCAAGGGAATAACCATGGTTTTCTTTGCCGGATTGATGAATTTTTTCCCACTGCCCACAAAATTATTTTTAATTTTTCTCTTTACGGGGCGTATTGCTTTCAGTTATACTATACAAAGTGTATTTCAGTGTCCCCCGCCGCAGGCGCTCTTAGCCCCTGCGGCGCAGAAATCGTTGAGGTGAGAAAGTTTGAACGCAGAATTTCCCCGTACCCTCTCCCTGCTGCGGCAGGAAAAGGGGGTAAGCCAGCGCGCCGCCGCCGGCGCCCTTGGCATCTCCCAGGCACTGCTCAGCCATTACGAAAACGGTATCCGCGAGCCCGGCCTATCCTTCGTGGTCAAGGCCTGCGATTATTATGGTGTCTCCGCCGACTTTTTATTGGGCCGTACCCTCAGCCGGGATGGCACCACCATTGCCGCCGAGGAGCTCTATGACCTCAGCGACGAGAAGGGCAACTCCCTGAAGGGAAGCGTGCTGGCCATGCTCAGCAAGAAGCTGCTGGTAAACTCCATCGGGGCACTCTTCGACCTGCTGTCCAAAACCGGCAACCGGGAGGCCATCCAGGCCAGCGCCAACTACCTGTCCACCGGGGTCTATCAGATCTACCGCCGCCTCTATCAGGCCAGCCCCAGCTATAACCCCGATTTTTTCTCCGTCTCCCCCCGTCATTTTGAGGCCGGTGTGGCCGATGCGGATATGAAGTGCGACCTGGCCGAGCTGGAGGACGCCCTGGCGGCCCAGGCCAAGGAAAAGATCCCTCTGCCCGAGATGGATCACGAGGCCCTCTCCCAGAATTACCCGGTGCTCTACCAGTCCCTCTATCAGCTCATTCACACCGCCGGGGAGCGCATTAACGGCCTGATGGCCGCACGGCGCAGCAAATAACGTCTACCCTTTCTAATCAAACCCACATCCAGGGTTTGATTTGTCTTGATTCCGTTTCGGAGGTATTGAACCTATGACCGACCAATCCAAAATTCGTAATTTTTCCATCATTGCCCATATTGACCACGGCAAGTCCACCTTGTCTGACCGGCTCATTGAGCTGTGCCACGCAGTGGAGCAGCGTCAGATGGAGTCCCAGCTGTTGGACAACATGGACCTGGAACGCGAGCGCGGCATCACCATCAAGGCTCGGGCCGTGCGCCTGGACTACCAGGCCCAGGACGGGGAGGTTTACCATCTCAACCTCATCGACACCCCGGGCCACGTGGACTTCAACTATGAGGTCTCCCGGTCGCTGGCCGCCTGTGAGGGCGCAGTGCTCATTGTAGATGCCTCCCAGGGCATCGAGGCCCAGACTCTGGCCAACACCTACCTGGCCATGGAGCACGACCTGGAGATCCTGCCCGTCATCAACAAGATCGACCTGCCCGCCGCCGACCCTCAGCGGGTCAAGGAGGAGGTGGAGAACATCCTCGCCCTCCCCGCCCAGGACGCCCCGGAAATCTCTGCCAAGCAGGGCATCAACATCCCCGCCGTGCTGGAGGACATTGTTCACAATATTCCCGCCCCCACCGGTGACCCCGACGCCCCCCTGAAGGCTCTGGTGTTTGACAGCCAGTACGACCCCTATGTGGGCGTCATCGTCTACTTCCGCATTATGGAAGGCACCCTGAAGAAGGGGATGAGCGTAAAAATGATGGCCTCCGGAGCCAGCTATCAGGTGCTGGACTGCGGCTATCTCAAGCCCCTGGGCATGGAGTCCTGCGGAGAGCTGACCGCCGGTGAGGTGGGCTGGTTCACCGCCTCCATCAAGAATGTAAAGGACACCCGGGTGGGAGACACCATCACCGGAGTGGAGCGCTCCGCCCAGGAAGCCCTGCCCGGCTACCGCCCCGCCCAGCCCATGGTCTACTGCGGCATCTACACCGAGGACGGCTCCAAGTATCCCGACCTGCGGGACGCTCTGGAGAAACTCCAGCTTAACGACGCCTCTCTCTCCTTCGAGCCAGAGTCCTCCGTAGCTCTGGGCTTTGGCTTCCGCTGCGGCTTCCTTGGCCTGCTCCACATGGAGATTATCCAGGAGCGTCTGGAGCGTGAGTTTGATCTGGACCTGGTCACCACATTACCCTCCGTAATATATGAGGTCACAAAAACAGACGGTACTGTGGTTCGGGTAGATAACCCCCACAATTACCCCGATCCCGGCTCCATTGCCGAGGCCCGGGAGCCCTATGCCAAAGTGTCCATCATCTCTCCCCCGGACTATGTGGGCAACATCATGCCCATGTGCCAGGAGCGCCGGGGCATCTTTAAGGACATGCAATATCTGGACACCAACCTGGTGGAGCTGCACTACTCCATGCCCATCGGTGAGATCATTTACGACTTTTTCGACGCCCTGAAGGCCCGCACCAAGGGCTATGCCTCCCTGGACTACGAGCTGGAGGGCTATGAGAAGAGCGACCTGGTGAAGGTGGATCTGCTGCTCAACGGCGACCAAGTGGACGCTTTGAGCTTCATCGTCCACCGGGAGAAGGCCTATCCCCGTGCCCGGCGGATCTGTGAAAAGCTGAAGGAGAACATCCCCCGCCAGCTCTTCGAAGTGCCCGTCCAGGCGGCCATCGGCGGCAAGATCATTGCCCGTGAGACGGTGAAGGCCATGCGCAAGGACGTACTGGCCAAGTGCTACGGCGGTGATATTACCCGAAAGAAGAAGCTGCTGGAGAAGCAAAAGGAAGGCAAGAAGAAAATGCGTACTCTGGGCACTGTCCAGCTGCCTACTGAAGCTTTTATGGCTGTTCTTAAGCTGGATGAGGAATAAGAACATTTTCTTCTGCCTTCCTTGGGGCCCCGCACAGCGGGGCGGCGCTTGCGCCGTAAATTCGGAGCGCAGCGGAGAATTTGCGCAGGGCGGGATTCATTTCCGCCCGAGCATTGAAAAAATAGGGAACCCACACGGACCCGTCCGTGTGGGAGTAGGCAAGAAGAAAATGCGTACTCTGGGCACTGTCCAGCTGCCCACTGAAGCTTTTATGGCAGTCCTGAAATTGGACGAGGAATAACGATAATTGGGCGGCCTAAAGTGGGCCGCCCTTTTTGACTCATATTCCCTCCCCCTCTCCCATAGGATATAGGACAAGGAGGGGATCATCCATGGCAAACCGCGCACAGCAAACATCAGGACTCTTCGGCCCGGGCCTGCGGCCGGTGGTAACCGCCGCCCTGCTGCTGGCCGGAATCCTGTTCTTTCTCCCTCTGCTGACGCTGGGGAGCAATCCCCTCTATCAGCAAGAGACAGCAGAAGGGGACACACCGGCCGGGGAAGCCACCCTTCCCATTGACCGGGCCATCACCACCGCCTCCGCCCGGGACAAGGGACGGGCGGTACGCCTCAAGCTGGACGACGGACAGGTGGTGGAACTGACCATGGCGGAATACCTGTGGGGGGTGGTGGCCGCGGAGATGCCTGCCTCCTTTGAGCAGGAGGCCCTGACGGCCCAGGCCTGCGCCGCCCGCACCTATACGGTCACCCGGCAGAACAACCCCTCTGACAAACACCCCGACGCGGACATCTGCGGCGACAGTACCTGCTGCCAGGCCTACATCGACCGCGCGGACGCGGAGGCCCGGTGGGGCCTCAATGCCCAGGAATATTCCGAAAAAATCGAGCGGGCCGTGACGGAAACCGATGGCCTGGGTATTCTCTACAACGGCCAGCCCATCCAGGCTCTGTTTTTCTCCTCCGCGGCGGGGAAAACTGTGGACGCGGTGGAGGTATGGGGCAACTCGGTGGACTACTTAAAAAGCGTAGACAGCCCGGAGGGGGATGAGGTGCCCAACTACCACACCCAGGCCGTCTTTTCCGCTGAGGAGGTGAAGTCTCTCACCCTGGCCTCCTACCCCGGGGCTGACCTGACCGGCGAGCCCTCCGGATGGTTTGGCCAGGCCAGCCGAAACGACGGCGGCGGGGTCATCTCCATCCCTTTGGGCGGCGTGACCCTGACTGGAAGCCAGGTGCGTTCCCTGTTTTCCCTGCGCTCGGCCACCTTCACGGTGTCCTACACAGACGGGAATTTCACCTTTGACGTTACCGGCTACGGCCACGGGGTGGGCATGAGCCAGTACGGCGCCAACGCCATGGCCAAGGAGGGCAGCACCTTCCGGGACATTCTCACCTGGTATTATACCGGAGCCCAGGTGGATACGCTGTGGTAATATGTTTCCCCAGGGGTCTTTCTTCCATTGGAAGAAGGCCCCTTTTTGCACAAAAACCTCCCTGGGGAACGATGAATAATTCTTGACATCAAAGCTGGTTGCCTTTACAATATAAGCAGGACAAATATGAAAAACTTTGGGGATGTTTTTCATTTGTGGCAAGGGTACAGGGGCAGTCCTCGCTCCGCACTCTTGCGGCTTTTATCTGCAATTTTCGCGGCTGTCCGCCGCAGCATTTTTAATTTTCGGAGGTGTAAGAGACCAAAATGGAATTTTTGCCCTATATCATCGAGGCGATCATTTGTATCGCCCTTGCCGGTGTAGTAGGTGCTCTGTTCGGTTGGAATCGGCGCAAGGCCACTGCGGAGCGTGAGATCGGCTCTGCGGAGGATGAAGCCACCCGCATTGTAAACGAGGCTTATAAGAGCGCAGAAAACAAAAAGCGCGAGGCTCTGTTGGAGGCCAAGGAGGAGATTCTGAAGGCCAAAAACGACTACGAGCGCGAGGAAAAGGAGCGCCGGGCCGACCTGCAGAAGCAGGAGCGGCGCCTGCAGCAAAAGGAAGAAAACTTGGACCGCAAAACCGAGAACATCGAGAAGAAAGAGGAACAGCTCTCTGCCAAGCTCTCCAAGCTGGATGCCAGCCAGGCCCAGGTGGACGAGCTGAAGCAGAAGCAGACCGAGGAGCTGGAGCGCATCTCCGGCTTCACCGCTGTGGAGGCAAAGAATTACCTGCTCAAGCAGCTGGAGGAAGACGTCACCCACGAGTCGGCCATGAAGATCAAAGAGATCGAGGCCCGGTTCAAGGATGAGGCCGACACCAAAGCCCGGGAGATCATCTCCCTGGCCATCCAGCGCTGTGCCGCCGACCATGTGGCCGAGGCCACGGTGTCTGTGGTACCCCTGCCCAACGACGAGATGAAGGGCCGGATCATTGGCCGCGAAGGCCGCAACATCCGCACCCTGGAGACTCTCACCGGCGTGGATCTGATCATTGACGACACACCCGAGGCCATCACCGTCTCCTGCTTCGACCCCGTCCGCCGGGAGATCGCCCGGCTGGCCCTGGAGAAGCTCATTCTGGACGGCCGCATTCACCCCG
>CAUFAM010000091.1 GCA_959022875.1 uncultured Oscillospiraceae bacterium
CGCCCACTGGAAACCACTCAGGGGATGAGGGTGCCCGCGATCTATGTGGCCAACCCCTACATGCTGGAGTGTAATGAGGATTGGTATGTCCCCCACGATGTGGACCGGGATGTGAGTCCCTATCCCCAGCAGCACATCACCGAGTCGGACATCACCTTTGACCCGTCCACAGTATCCTTCCCCCAGCCCAGATACCCCAGGGCCACCGTCGGCTATGCGGATACCGCGCCAACGGAGGAGATCCCGTTGGACTGCATCAGCGACTGGTACAGCTACTTCAACTCCCGTGGCTACGCCTCCGTGTTCTGCGGCGGCCTGGGTACCCGGGGATCCCAGGGATTCAACTGCTGCGGTTCCCCGGAGGAGACGGCGGCATTCAAGGCGGTCATCGACTGGCTCAACGGCCGCTGCCGGGCCTTTACCAACCTGACGGACAACATTGAGATCCGGGCGGACTGGTGCACCGGCAAGGTGGCCATGTCCGGCAAGAGCTACCTGGGGACGATGTGTATCGCGGTCGCCTCCACCGGTGTGGAGGGATTGGAAACCATCATTCCCGAAGCCGCCATTTCCAACTGGTATGACTACTACCGCTGCAACGGTTTGAACCTGCCCGCCATCGGCTGGCAGGGCGACGACCTGGACATTTTGGCCAAATACTGCTTCAGCCGTGCCAAGGACCCGGAGGACTATGCGTCCGTTCGGGAGGCGTATGCCGCCTGGCTGGAGGGAATTGCGGCAGATGAGGACCGGGACAGCGGCAACTACAGCCGCTGGTGGGACATGCGCAATTACCTGAAGGCGGCCGACCGGTTCAAGGCATCGGTGTTTCTGGTACATGGTCTGGCGGATTGGAATGTCAAGCCGACACATTGCGTCAATCTCTTTGCCGCCATGGAATCCAGAGGGATCCCCTGTAAGATGATGCTTCATCAGGGCGGGCATATCTACATCCATGATTTGCAGGGCAGCCGGTTCAATGAGATGCTCCACCTTTGGCTGGATCACTGGCTCTACGGTATTGAGAACGGTGCGGCGGAGCGTATCCCCAATGTTCTGGTGCAGAGCAATCTGGATCAGGATCTCTGGCTGGCGTCGCCTTCCTTCCCGGCGGTCAAAGGGTATACCGAGCCGGTGCTCATGCCCGCCCAGGCGAGCGGCCGCCTGGTGGACGACCTGTCAGCCACTGTGTATGACAGAACCCGGGACAACGCCGCCGAGTGGTTGGCCGAGCTGGTGTTGAGCGAACGACATCCCCACTGCCTGCGTTATCTCACCGCCCCGCTTGAAACGGATACCCGGATCAGCGGCACGGTTCAGGTTTCGTTTCGTGCCGCCTGCCGGGCCTCTACCGCCATTCTCAGTGCCATGCTGGTGGAACTGGGAGAGGAATGCCGGCTCACACCGGAACAGGAGGTAGTACAGGCCGGCGGGATTCCATGGGGAAACAACACACCGTTGGGGGACTGGAAGCGCTTCCGGTCGGAAGAGAAGCCCTCTGCCTTCAAGGTGATCTCCCGCGGCTGGATGAATGCCCAGAACCGCCGCAGCCATTACTGTAAGGATACCATTGAGCCAGGCGTTATTTACGATTACCAGTTCTCCATGGTACCCATGGATCATACGGTTCGGGCGGGACGGAGGCTCTGCCTGGTTTTGTATGGAACAGATGTGGAGGCCACCCAGCGGCCTTTCGCGGTCACCGAGTTGAGTGTGGAGCAGGATTCCGTCCGGGTTGCAGTTCCCATGGCTCCGGTACATACCCTGCGTTCGGACAAAGGAAATCAATAAAACAAAAACGGGCGCGTTACAAAACAAACCCATAAAAAGATAGACTGGATAGCCCGAAAAGGGAGGCCGGTCTATCTTTTTACTTTAAGCCTAATTAGAAATGAAACGCTAAGGCAAGATGGCGTTCTTTCATTTTGGCGTGATAAAGAGCCCGTTTCAGACGTACTCGCCCGGAGAGCCGCCCACGTAGAGGTCCGTGCCCCTCCTTTTTTCCAGAAAATAACGTGCCGAAGCACGGGGCGCTTTGGGGAGGTGTTGCCCTCGTCATCGTAACAGGCATAGAACGCCGGGATCACACCTTGATATTTTTAATATCCATACAGTTTTCCCTTATGTCAGCAGGGAATTTTCAAGACCAGCTTGTCAATATTCATCGGAACTCTATCGGAGAGCTTTGGCAGGTGCCCTTCACCGGGAAAGACCAGCAGGAATCTGTTCTGGTCCAACGTAACCGAATATTCCGGCGTACCCCGGTACATGGTAGAATCCTCATCTGCACGAACTTCCGCCTCATCTAGGGATTCTACTGGGGCCAGGGCTACCTGTTCGCAGCCGGAAAGGACGATGTGGAGGTCCAGATAACGTTCATGGGCCTCAAAAAGAGAGGCCTGGGATATGAGAGCCGTGGTGTAGGTAAAGTGGTTGTAGTATATGTCTCCGCCCGGGATCTCAGTCCGCCCCATTGGCAGGGCGGTGAGGTCAGTGGTTTGAAGGAAACGGATGGCCGCGTCCAAATTTGGGGACAGCCCGAAATACCGGGCGAGCTCAGCGCGTTTGTCATAAATCATGTGAATTTTCTCCTTACCTAGTCTGTAGTGCCTGATATGCCGCACCATACAGACCGGCCATATTTCCAGGCTGGGCGCCGACGGCCTGGATGCCGTGGAATCCGGGAATCAAAAGAGCCCTCGTTTGGGCCTGGACACCCCGGGGGGCATAGGGCTGCTCCATGGCGCCGCCTGACCGGGGCATTGATGTGCGGCTCCTTCAAATGCCGGAAGAGGGCCCGTCCGCTTTCCAGAGCCGGGTTCACCCGGCTGGCAGCCAAGCGGAGCGCGGCCACAGTGTATGATCTCCCGCTTTCTCATATTGCACTTTAGCATCAGAGCAACATGGGAGCAGTGGCGTTCAGGGTACGTTCTCTGTTTTCCAGGGCGGTTTTAGCGTCTTTTGAGCAGTATTCGTGAAACAGGACATCTATGATAAACAACTGCCCGAGTTTAACGGCGACGGAACCCTGCTGGTTTGGGGCTTCGTCCGCACCGCAGATCAGGAGCAGGTCGGAAAATTTGGCGCCGGGGGAATTGGGAAACCGGGTGACCAGAATCAGCTTGGCCTCCGTCTTCTGGACGAGGCCGCCCAGCTCGGACAGCTCCCGCATGGCGCCGGAAAAAGAGAAATAGAGAATGACGTCCTTGGCGCCTAGGGTAGCGGCGGTGATCGCCTGCATGTGGAAGTCATTGATCCAATGAAATTTGGAGGTGATGGAGGAAAAGCGCCCCCAGGCGTCCATGGCTATGATGGAAGTGTTGCCCTGGCCGAAGCAGTACACATTATCCGCCTCATAGAGGCAGTCCACCACCTTGCGGACCGCGCCGTAATCCAGCAAGTCCAGCGTCTGTTGCAGGGCCTGAGTGCCGACGCGGTATAGCTTTTGGCATTTTTGCTCCAGGGAGTCCTCCAACTGGATGTCACCATAGAGGTCGTATCCGCTGGCCGGGCCGGAGGTGCTGTCGGAGGAGATGGCCTGAGCCGCCCGTACCTTAAAATCGTTAAAGCTGGCGCAGCCCACAGAGCGGCAGAACCTGGTGATAGTTGCCTCGCTTACCTGGCAAGCATCCGCCAGAGTCTTGCTCATAATATAGGGCAGCTCGGGCTTGTGCTTGAGGATATAGTCGGCCACCCTGATCTCGGAACGGGTCAGTGAGCTGTAGCCTTGGATAATGACATCGAAAATCGATTCGCCATTCATGGATGGTTTCAGTCCTTTCTGTGTAAACGCGGCAGCAGGGTTCAATATCAGGGGCACGCCGCATCTCCAAGAAGCATTTTATGCTCATTTTCTAACTCTGACAATTCCTTGTTTGAGAAAATAAGTATTTTTGTGTGATTGCACAAGAAAAGAAACTGATTTTCGTGTATTATTAGTTATTGAAAATGACTTTCATATGGAATAAAATAGAACCAGCATCAGAGCAACAGTCACCCAGCGGCGCATTTGTCCCAGTGGCCCGTCTACTATGCAACGCTTAGGAAGGAGAAATGAATCAATGAAATACCTCTGGAAACGCGCAACAGGTCTCTTGCTCACTTCCGCACTGGTCCTCGGCCTCGCCGCCTGTGGCGGGACGCCCACAGGCAACACGAATCCGCCGGAAGATCCCGGTACGCAGCAGACCACCCAGCCTGTGGCCCCTGACAGCGGAGCCGCCGGCGAAAAGCTGGTCTACTCCAACGGCGGCCCGGAGGAGTTCTTCGAGACGCCCTGGCTCAATCCAGGTACTTACGTCTATAACAAGGCGGTCTATGGGCACCTGATTGTGGCCGACGAAAACCTCAATCCCATCCCCAACCACCCAGACGCGCTGGCTACCTATGAGTACAGCGCGGACGGCAAGACACTTACCTTCACTCTTCGGGACGACGCTTACTGGCACAACGGAGAAAAGGTCACCCCTGAGGACATCAAGTGGAGCATTGAGTTTGTCGCCAAAACTCCGGTGGCCAACGCCGTATTTATTTCAACCTTCTCCGCCATCGCCGGCAGCAAGACCGGCGACACTTTCAATGACACCTTCAGCGGTATCGCTATCGACGGGCAGAAGATCATCATTACCTTTGATAAGATCGCCCCCGACGCTCTGCTGACCTTCACCCAGTTCGCCCCCGTGCCCAAGAGCGAGTTCGAGGGAATTGACCCCCTCCAGGTCCAGCAGGCCCCCTTCTTCCAACACCCCATCGGCTGCGGACCTTTCATGGTGGAAGAGGTCAATATGAAGAACTACACCATCCTGGCACCCTTCGACAAATACTATAACGGCGTGGCCGACTTCAAGATCCAGCTTCTGCCCAGCGCCGGCGACTCCGATCCCAATGTGGTCACCCGCGCCAAGTCCGGCAATCTGGACTACGGCTACACCAAGATGGTTGCAGACGTGCAGGCCCTGGAGGGTACCCCCGGCATCACCGTTACGCCTATCGACGTGCGCTATACCCGCCTGTTCTACCTCAACAAGTTCGACAAGAAGGACGGCTCCCCCGCCCCCTTGGCTGATGTCCGGGTCCGTCAGGCCCTCCGCTACGCCATTGACATGGAGACCATCTGTGAGACTCTTTTCCAGGGCTCGGCTGTCCCCGCCAACGCCCTGGCGCCCGACGCCAACCTCAAGGGCGGCGACCTGAACGACTACAACTACAACCCGGAGAAGGCCAAGGAGCTGCTGGCCGAGGCCAATTGGGACCCCAACACCGTCATCAAGGCTGTCTATTACTACACCGACCAGGCCACTGTGGACCTGATGACCGCCGTTCAGGCGTATTTGGCTGACGTTGGCATCAAGATGGAGTTTGAGCTGGTGGAGGGCGATCTGGCCACCATCCTGTGGACCGCTCCCGCCGACCAGACCAACGGCCCCCGCGCTGTGGATTGGGACATCTGCTACGCCGCCAACGCCGCCCTCTCCCTTCATGAGTATTACGACCGCTACCGTACCGGCTCTCCCACCAACTCTCACACGCCAGAGGACGCCGAGCTTAACCGCCTGATCGACGCCACCAACGCCTCCGCCGATGTGAATGCGCAAAACGAGGCGTTCAAGGAGCTGATTAAGTACGAGAATGAGAATCTGTTCACCATGGCTCTCTACTATCAGCCCATCTTCCTGATTACCAGCGACAAGATCGGCGACATCCAAAAGGGCACCCCGCAGTTTTGCATCAACTGGGACATCCAGAAC
>CAUFAM010000092.1 GCA_959022875.1 uncultured Oscillospiraceae bacterium
CTGACGGCCTGGTAGTGGGGGGCGGCACCGTGGCCCTACGCAAGGTGGAAAAGCTGCTGCCCTACGCGCCCCGCCTCACCCTCATTGCCCCGGACATCCGCCCGGAACTGGAGGAGATTCCCGGCTTGACGATTCTACGCCGGGCCGTCCAGCCCAGCGACCTGGAGGGCCGTGCCTTTGTCATTGCCGCCGCGGGGGACCGGGCGGTCAACGCCCAGGTTTCCCGCCTGTGCAGGGAGCGGAACATCCCGGTCAATGTGGTGGACAACAAGCAGGAGAGCTCCTTCCTCTTCCCCTGCCTCATCAAGCGCGGGAGCCTGTCGGTGGGCATCTCCACCGGAGGAGACAGTCCCTCGGCGGCCATCTATTGGAAGGAGCGCTTTGGCGCTCTGATTCCAGGGGAGATGGAAGAAATTCTGGATTATCTGGCCCGGGAGCGGCTGGCCATCAAAGAAACGGTGCCCCAGCTCAGGCAGCGGGAAGCCATATTAAAATTCCTTTTTTCCGCCTGTATGGAGTGCGGCCGCCCCCTGACGCCCGGGGAGCGGGATGAAATTGTGCAAAGGATGGAGGAGACATTATGAGGGAACCCACAGGGCACGTCTATCTCATCGGGGCCGGGTGCGGCCGGTGGGATCTCATTACCCTCCGGGGTCTGCGGCTTTTGCAGCGCTGCGATGTAGTGGTCTACGACGACCTCATTGACCCCACCCTTCTCTCCGCCGCTCCCGCCCAGGCGGAGAAGATCTACATGGGCAAGCGACAAGGAAAACACTCCGCCAACCAGGAGGAGATTTCCCAGACCCTGATCCGCCTGGCCCGGGAGGGCAAGCGGGTGGCCCGTTTGAAGGGGGGCGACCCCTTCGTCTTCGGCCGGGGGGGCGAGGAGATGCTGGCTTTGATGGAAGCGGGCATCCCCTGTGAGGAGGTACCCGGCATCACCTCCCCGGTGGCCATTCCCGCCGGAGCCGGGATCCCCGTGACCCACCGGGGACTCAGCCGCAGCTTCCACGTTATCACCGCCCACACCGCCGCCCACGGCCTGCCCCAGGATCTGGACAAGCTGGCAGCGCTCTCGGGCACGCTGGTCTTTCTCATGGGTCTGTCCCGGCTGGACGATCTGGCCCGTGGGCTGATGGAGGCGGGAAAAGATCCCAACACCCCAGCGGCAGTTATTTCCGGCGGCTGCGCCCCAAAGCCCATGGCCGTGCGCGGCACGCTGTCCGACATTGCCCAAAAGGCCGTCCAGGCGGGGGTGGAACCCCCTGCCATCATCCTGGTGGGTGAGGTGGCCGCTTTAGAGCTGTCCTCCCCCCTGGCCCATCCTCTGGAAGGGCTTCATGTGGGCCTCACCGGCACCGAAGCCATTCAGGGCAAGCTCCGGCCCCTGCTGGAGGAACAGGGGGCCGTTGTCCACACCGTCATGGAATCCCGGGTCGTGCCCCGCTCCCCGGACTTTGATCCCCAGGGGCTGTGCGACGGGGTAAAGCGCTGGCTCGTTTTTACCAGCGCCAACGGCGTGGAGGAATTCTTTGGCCGGGTGCGCAGAAATCGGCTGGATCTGCGGCAGTTTTCCTCCTGCTCCTTTGCCGTCATTGGCCCAGCCACCGGAAAGGCGCTGGAGGCCCACGGTTTCTTCCCCGACCTGTGCCCGGAGGAGCACACCAGCGCCGGGCTGGCTGCCGCCCTGTGCAAAACCCTCTCCCCAGGAACCCAGTGCGTGCTTCTGCGCTCGGAGCTGGGGGCAGACATTCTGCCTCAGATGCTGCTCTCTCACGGTATGTCCGTGGCGGAGGTTTCCCTCTACACCGTGGAGGCAACCGCCGCTCAGGAAGATCTCCCACCCCTTTCCTACCTGCTCTTTGGCAGCGCCCAGGGGGTGGAGGCCTACTTTGCCCGCTTTTCCTCCCTGCCCGATGGCACGGTTCCGGTGTGCATCGGCCCGGTGACCGCCCAGAAGCTGGAGGAACATGTTCACCGTCCCTTCCTCACCGCCGCCACCCCCTCTGTCCAGGCCGTGGTGGAGGCCCTGTGCCGTCACGCGGCCGCAAACAAGGCATAAAAAATCCCCCTGCTCCCACATCCGGGAACAGGGGGATGTTCATTATCTGCAATGAAGCTCCGCCAGGACAATTTCCGGGCGGTTATTGACCCGCAGGGGCGCAAGACTGTTGCCCAGCCCCCGTGACACCACCATCCGGGTGTCTCCAAGGGTATAGAGCCCCCCGTCATATTGGGGGAAGAAGCCCTGGTTGGGGGCAATCACCCCGCCCACAAAGGGGATGCGCACCTGGCCCCCGTGGGCGTGGCCGCTGAACACCAGGTTCATTCCTGCCTTGGCATAGGTTTCCATCAGCTCAGGGCGGTGGATAAGGAGGATGGAGTAGATCCCCTCCTCCCGAAGCCTTCCCAGCTCCGCTTCCACAATCCCAGGCCAATTGGCGGAGTTCTTGTCCTGAAACGTGGGGTCGTCCACCCCGATGAGGGCAACGGCAGCCCCATCCCGGGTGAGCAGCGCCCGCTCTCCACGCAGGACATGGGCCCCCATCTGGTACAGCCCCCGCTCCAGCATCCAGAACTCCTCCGGGATCCTGCTTTCATGGTTTCCCGCCACATAGTAGACCGGAGCAATCTCCACCGCGCCCCGGACAAACTCCAAAGCGGCATCTACATCGGTGCGCCGGGAGTCCACAAGATCGCCGGTGATCACAATGACATCCGGCTTCGCCCCGGCCAGCAGGGTCAGCAGTTCCCTATTCTCCGATCCAAACACCTCGTTGTGCAGATCGGAGATCTGGGCAATACGGAATCCCTCAAATTCCTGGGGCAAGTACTGATCCACCACAGAAATGGTTTGAACCATGACCGCCCGGTTTCCCCACCAGAGCCACCCCGCCGTCCCCGCCGTCAGGGCGGAGGCCAGGCACAGGCCCAAGATTGTCTTTTTCTTCATGGCAGGCCCTCCTTGCTGTGTGACTTCTATGCTACCATAGCATTTTGGGGAAAAAAGCAACTTTTTGAAAATTTTTTCTGAAAAAGGGCCCGCCTGGAACAGGCGGACCCTTTTTTGTCCACAATCGGTTAGATACCTGGGGCCTCCATGGCTTCCCGGGCATGGCGCACAAAAATCTTTCGGATCTCTTCCAGCTCGCCCAGTCCCTGGAGCTGGCACAGGACTTCATAGCCTGCCTGGGCAAAGGCCTGCTTCCAGGAGCCTTCCTCCCCGGCCATGTCGTTGGTGGCATGATCCCCCGCCACAATCATCAGAGGGCGCAGCACCACTGTGCGGTAACGGCCTTCCCGGACCCGCTCCAGCACCGCCTCCAGGCCCGGCTCGGCCTCCACGGTCCCCACAAACCAGTGCTCGCCTCCCAACGCCCGGAGAACGCCCTCCAGCCGCGGGTAAACCGCATTGCACTGTGCGGTGGTGCCGTGTCCCATAAGCACCAGGGCGGTTTTGCCGTCATTTAAGGGGGCCAGCGTGTCAATCAGCACCCGGGCCACCGCCTGAAAGTCCTCCTCATCGGTGAGCAGGGGCTTTCCCACTGCCAGACGGCGAAACTCTCCGGCCCGCTCCCGGGCCGCTTCCAGCAGCTTCTGATACTCCAGTCCCTCCAGAAGGTGGGTGGGCTGAATCACCAGTTCCTTCACCCCGTTGTCCACCGCGCGCTGAAGGGCCCGGTCCATGTGGTCCACGGTCATCCCTTCCCGCTTCTGGGTCAGGGCAATCACCATCCGGCTTGTAAAAGCCCGGCGCAGGTGATAAGAGGGGAAGGCCTCCTCCAGGGTATCTTCAATGGCAGCAATGGTTTTCTCCCGACTTTGGGGATAGCTGGTGCCAAAGCTCACCGCCAACAGCTCCCGCGTTCCAATGCCGTCCTCATTGCGGGCACGGCTGGGGCAAACTGTACCCGGTTCTCTCATAGCAACTCCTCCTGCTCTGGGGTTCATGGGGATACAAAGCACCCATACCAGTTCCCTTTTTACAGCAGCTTTGATAATACAATACCCTCTGCCGTCCTGTCAAGACAGTGCAGGCAGCTTCCCCGCCTCCAGGCGGCAGTCACACCGCCGCTCCACATCCCAGTGGGCGAGGTAGGCCTCCTCCAGAGGAATCCACCGCCGCTGAAACGTCTCAAGGCCCTCCGGGCCGTTGCGCTGCAAAATCCGGGCTTGCTGAAGCTCCGGTTGTACGGTGAGAAAGGCATGCAGGTCATAGCAGTCCCACAGGCTGGGGTGACAGGCATAGGCCCCCTCCACCAGAATCACAGGCGTGGGCTCCACCCGGACAGACTCTCCCAGGGCCATGGTGTGACAGTCAAAGGGACGGTAGCATGCCATGCGCCCTTCACGCAGGGGGCGCAGCACCTCGGCCAGGAACCGTTCATGGTCCACATTCTCTCCAGGAGTGCTCAGCCGCTGGGGGGTTCGCTGCTCCGGACGCAGGAAAAAATGATCCATATGGATGACCTGCCAGCCGTACCGCTCCCCCAACACCCGGGCTAAAGTCGTTTTCCCCGCGGCGCACCGGCCGTCCAGGGCCGCCAGCACAGGCTGTTTCTCCCGGCTTAGTTCCTGGAGGCGCTTCACCAGCGCCTCCAGGCAGTCAGTTCCATGATGGGCCGGACGAGCGTTCTCTATGTTCACTGCCCGCTCCCCTTTTCAGGCCCGTACTGCCTTGGGATAGCGCACCGGGATGACCCCCGCCTTTCCCAGGGCCACCACCAGGGTGGGCAGGACCAGAAGCTGCAAGACGGCACCGGGCATGGTGCCCACAAAGTAGCCCCCCGCCCACATGGCCAGGGAATAGCTCTCCGTCCCCCCCAGGTACTCCAGCGCCTGGGCTGCGCCGCCCACCACGCGGCCCAACAGCATGGCGGGTACCAGGGCCAGATAGAGATCGGCGTACAAGCTGCCTGTACGCCACAGCTTCAGGAAGAGCCCAGCACACAACCCGTAGGCCATCAGCTCCGGCACCATATGCAGCAGCTGGGAGGATCCGGGCATCCCGGTGATCACACTGGACAAAATGGGCCCCACAGCCCCGCACACCGCTCCCAGGCCCCCTCCGCAGATCAGGCCGCACAGCAGCACCGGCAGGTGCATGGGGGACATAGCCATTCCCAGCCCAACGCTGTGGAAGGCCGTGGGCAGCACACAGCACAAGGCGACGCACAGCGCGCAAAGGCAAAGTTTTTTTACATTAGACATGTCGTTTCTCCTTTCGGGCACACAAAAAAGGTATGCTCTTTTCCTGTGGAAAAGGGCATACCTTCCTGGTACGCATAAAAATCTCATTCTGTTGCAGGGACAGGGCACTTCTGCGCCGGAACCGGCTTCCTGCCGGCAGTAGGCTTATTTTACCGGAGAAGTCCTGTTCTTGTCAAGAGAATGGGCTACTTTTTTCCTTTGGCCAGGGCAAACGCATAGGCTTCTCCCAGCCAGTCCAGCAGCTCATCATCCACTTCTTCCATTTGGGAGAGCAATACATGGTTGGTCCAGCGTCCGGGGTAGGGCTCCACCTTGACCGCCGCCCTGGGCGATTCCAGAGGCCGGGCAAGGCCGATAGTCACCACAAGACACCGCTCCGGCCAGTCCTTCTTCCGCCGCAGGGGCAGGGACACGGCGGCAAAGAGATGTTTGTGATAAAAGCTGATCTGGCTTTTCTGCACCTTCACCAAGGCCTCGGGAAAGGCCTGCTCCATTCGGGCGGCCAG
>CAUFAM010000093.1 GCA_959022875.1 uncultured Oscillospiraceae bacterium
CTCATGAAACAAATGCTGAAGCGAGGTTAAGCCATGCAACGAGTGAAGCAAGTGTTGGACGCCAGCGCCCTTTGGCGTGCCCTTATGGCCCTGTGTGCCTGGGTGGGGGGACAGTGGGAGCGCAGCGGAATCATTCAGTGGTTCCTCCATCCCAGAGGGTGGTCGCCCCGGGCGTCGGAAAACAGCATCTTTTTTAAAATCTGGTCTGTGATCCGGGGGGCGCTGTGCCGCCTTTATGAACTTTTGCACCTGGATGTGCTCTTTCGGGGAAGTGTGTTTACCAAAACCTGGCTGTGGTGCGCTTTGCCGGTGGTGCTGGCTCCGGCCATGGCCGTGTCCAGCCCCTCCATTGCAGTGCTGCTGCTGTGCGCGGTGGGCTACGCCTCCCTGCTTTTGAACCTGGTGCGGGACCGGAAACGGCAGCTGGCCTGGTCCCCCATCAACCGGTACATCATCCTGTACGCCGGGGTGTACATGGCCGGGACCCTGTTTTCCGTCAACCTTCAGGGAAGCCTGAAGCCGGGACTTCTGTCTGTGGCATTCATGCTCTTTGCGGTAGTACTTTATAACGCGGTGGAAAACCGCCGCCAGCTGGATACCCTCATTGCCCTGATGGTGCTTGCGGGAGCGGTGGTGTCCTTCTATGGCATTTTGCAGTATATCTTCCGCTGGGGTTATCAGTCCGCCGCCTGGGTGGACAGCGATATGTTCTCCGGCATTGAGTTCCGGGTACCCTCCACCCTGGAGAACCCCAACATGCTGGGCCAGTATCTGATTTTGGCCATCCCCATGGGCGGGGCAAAGCTTCTGAGCGCCAAGGACTGGCTGCGGCGGGCCTTCTACTTCTGCTGCTGCGGGGTTATGTGCATCTGCATGCTGCTCACCTTCTCCCGGGGCGCATGGCTGGGGCTGCTGTTTGCGGGCATGATCTTCGTGCTGATGATCAACCCCAAGCTTATTCTCCTGGCCCCCGTGGCTCTGGTGGCCCTCTATTTTGTGCTGCCTGACACGGTCATTAACCGCTTTACCAGCATCGGCAACCTCAGTGACAACTCCACCTCCTACCGGGTCTACATCTGGATTGGCGTGCTGTCTATGCTGAAGGACTACTGGATGTGCGGCATTGGCCCCGGGGACGCGGCCTTCAACATGGTTTACCCGGCTTACAGTTATAACCAGATCGTGGCCCCCCACTCCCACAACCTGTTTTTGCAGATCGTGTGCGATGCGGGCATTGTGGCCCTTGTGGTGTTTCTCATTTTGCTGTTCGTCTATTTCCGGATGATGTGCTCGGCTATCGGGAAGGAAAAGGACTGGACCAGCCGGATTCTTCAGATCGCCTTTACCTCCGGCGTGTGCGGCTTCCTGGTTCAGGCTATGACCGATTATTCCTTCTATAACTACCGGGTGATGTTCCTGTTCTGGGCTTACCTGGCTCTGGGGGCCCTGTGTGCCCGGCGGGGCAAGCTGCCGGAGAAGGGAGCGCGGGCATGAAGCGGATTTTAAACATCATCAGCGACACCAACATCGGCGGAGCGGGCCGGGTCATTTTAAACTACCTTAACTATACCGACCGCAGCCAGTTTGAGACCCTGGTGGCAGTCCCCCGGGGGAGCCTGTTGAAGGAGCCTCTGGAGAAGGCGGGAGCCAAGGTATACGAGGTGGACGGCATGGCTGACCGCTCCTATCACAAGGATGACGTGAAGCTGCTGCAAACCCTCATCCGGGAGGTGAAGCCCGACCTGGTGCATACCCACGGAGCCCTGTCCGGGCGCATTGCCGCCAAGCGGTGCCATGTGCCGGTGGTATATAGCCGCCACTCCGCCTTCCCGGTGCCCGCTAAGCTGCGGTATCCCCCGGGCCGGTGGGTCAATAAGCTGGTCAACGAGCACTATGCTGACCGGATTATTGCCGTCAGCCCCGCCACCCGGGACAACCTCACCGACGGAGGGATTTCTCCCAAGAAGATCACCGTGGTGATGAACGGGGTGGCCCCGGTGGAGCGCACCGCTCCGGAAGACCGGGTGGCCCTGCGGGAGAGCCTGGGAATCGGCGAAGATACGGTGGTATTCGGCATTCTGGCCCGGATTGAGGACTACAAGGGCCATCTCTACCTGGTGGAGGCAGCCCGGCTTCTGAAGCAGCGGGGTGTGACCGGATTCCGGGTGCTCATCGCCGGGACCGGCGCCTTTGAGAAAGAAGTGGCCCAGGCGGTGGAGCAGTCCCAGGTGGGCGATGTGGTGAATATGCTGGGCTTCCGCTCGGATGTGGCCCGGCTGCTGGGGGCGCTGGATGTGCAGCTCAACGCCTCCTATGGAACGGAGGCCACCTCTCTGGCCCTGCTGGAGGGGATGAGCCTGGGCCTGCCCACCATAGCCAGCGATTACGGAGGAAACCCCTGGGTCATCCAGGACGGGGAGCAGGGGCTTCTCTTCCCCAGCCGGAACGCAGCCGCCCTGGCCGACGCCATGGAGCGCCTGATCAAGGATCCGGCACTGCGCCGGGATCTGGGCCGCCGGGCCCTGGAACGGTTTGAGCGTGAATTTACCGGAGAAGTCTTTGCCCGGAACACGGAGAAGATCTATCTGGATATGCTGAAAGGAGCAAATCATGGAACGTAACACACCGAAATTTCGCCTGCGGCTGAACCTGTTTGACGGCATCGTCCTGGTTCTGGCCCTGGCTGTGGGGGCACTGCTGCTCTGGTTTTCCCTGAAACCCTCTGCCGGAGAGCAGGGGGCTGCGGCCACGGCTTCGACCGTGCGCTACACCGTCCGTTTCCAGCGCTGGCCCGAGGGAACCAGCGACATCATCGAGGCGGGCGACAAGATTGTGGACAACATCAAGAATTATGAGATGGGTACCGTGGTCTCCTATGAGACGGTACCTGCTGTCAACCAGGTGCTGGACAGTGTGAACCACAAGTATGTTCAGGCGGAAATTGAAGGCTTTGAGGATATTCTGGTGACCATTGAGTCCCCCTGCACCGAGTCCGACCAGGGCTTTATTCTGGGCGGCGGCTATGAGCTGCGGGTGGGCGTTACTACCTATATTAAGGGCGAGGGCTATATGGCCAGCGGCCCTGTGGTCAGCGTGGAACGGGAGGGGCAGGCATGAAAGTGATCGATCATAACGGCCGTCTGTTCGGCAAAATCAGCGTCATCGATGTGCTGGTCGTCCTGGTGGTCATTGCCCTGGCCGGAGCCCTGTATGTGAAGAACAGCCGTCCCCACACCAGCACCAGCGTCACCACCCAGACCATCACCTATCAGGTGCTGGTGGAGGGTGCCCAGAACTATTTAAAGGAAAATATCCACGTGGGAGACAAGGTATACGACCTCAATTACTCCAGCGGCGGCAGCGCCCTGGGTACGATTACCGCCATTGAGGAGCGGCCCGGCAGCAAGATGGCCACTTTCACCGACGGCACCATGGGTTTGGCCGAGGTGGAAGACGGCGTCAACCTGCTGCTGACCATCGAGGGCGAGGGCCTGGTCAACGACAAGGGCTACTCCATCAACCGGGTCTACGATTTGGGTGTCAACTCTGCCCGAACCTACTATACTAAGTATGCGGAGTTTGACGTCACCGTTACGAGCATCTTCTAAAGGACGACTGAGGGGAGAACAGCGGGCATGAAAATTTTGATGGCCACTATGGGATTGGATATTGGCGGGGCGGAAACCCACATTGTGGAGCTGGCCAAGGAGCTCAAGCACCAGGGCCACGATGTGGCAATCATCTCCAACGGAGGCGTCTATGTGCCTGAAATTACCGCCGCAGGCATCCGTCATTACCAGGCCCCCCTGCACCTGCGCAGCTTCGGCCCCATGTACCGGGCCCGGAAGATCCTTCGGGAGGTAATTGAGAAGGAGCATCCCGATGTGGTCCATGCCCACGCCCGGATTCCCGCCTTTTTGTGCGGCACCCTCCAGCGCAGAATGAAGTTTCCCTTCGTCACCACTGCCCACTGGGTCTTTGACACCAGCGGGGCGCTGCGTTACCTTACCGACTGGGGGCAGCGCACTGTGGCAGTGTCGGAGGACATCAAGGCCTATCTCATCCGGGAGTATCATCTTCCGGCGCAGCACATTACCGTCACCATCAACGGCATTGATACGGAGAAGTTTTCCCCTGCTGTGTCCGGGCGGCGGGTGATGGAGGAATTTGGCCTGAAGGAAGATCAGCCCATCCTCTCCTATGTGAGCCGCATGGACGAGGACCGGGCCCTGGTGGCCCGGCAGCTCATTGAGATTGCCCCGCAGCTGGAACAGGCGGTGCCCGGCATTCAGCTGCTCATCGCCGGAGGGGGCAATGTTTATGACGAACTCAAGCGGAAAGCGGATCAAGTCAACCAGAAGCTGGGCCGCCCCTGCGTGACCATGGCCGGGCCGCGAACGGACATCAACGAGATTGTGGCCGCGGGTGACATCTTTGTGGGTGTGTCCCGGGCGGCGCTGGAGGCCATGGCTGCTGGAAAGCCTGTCATTGTGGCGGGCAACGAGGGCTATCAGGGCCTCTTCGGCCCGGACAAGCTGGCCGAGGCCCAGGCAGGCAACTTCTGCTGCCGGGGCCTGCCCCTGTCCCAGCCCCAGCGTCTGCTGGAAGATGTAGCGGCGGCCTTTGCCCTCTCCCCAGAGCAGCGGGAGCAGGCGGGGGCCTATGGACGGCAGGTGATTTTTGATTACTATTCCGTGCGCCGGATGGCTCAGGACTGCCTGTCTGTCTATGAGCAGGTGCGCCGGCGGAAGTACCGGGTGGTCATGAGCGGCTACTACGGCTTTGAAAATGCCGGGGACGACGCCATTCTGGACTCCATCCAGCAGGCGGTGCGGGAGGCCAGCGACGATGTGGCTGTCACCGTCCTGTCCAAGGACCCGGACCTCACCAAGAAGCAGTACGGCTTGGAGGCCATTCCACGGTTCCGGGTCTTTAAGGTCTTTTCCGCCCTGCGGCGCAGCGATGCGCTGCTCTCCGGCGGCGGGAGCCTTTTGCAGGATACTACCTCTACCCGGTCGCTGCTCTATTACCTGTCGGTCATCCGCTGTGCCCAGCTTTTGGGCAAGCCGGTGATGCTTTATGCCAACGGCATTGGACCGGTGCGCAAGCGGGTAAACCGCCGCAGGGTCAAGCGGGTGGTGGAGCAGGCCGCCCTGGTGACCCTCCGGGACCACAAGTCCCTGGAGGAGCTGCGGGAGATGGGGGTGGAGCGCAAGGATGTGGTGGTCACGGCGGATCCGGTCTTCCATCTGGCGGCCGCGGAGCCCGAGCGGTGCCGGGAACTGTTGGCCTCTACTGGAGTAAATCTGGAGAAGCCCTTTGTGGCCGTTTCCGTCCGGGACTGGCCCAACGCCGGGAATTTCTATGAGGGCCTGGCCCAGCTGTGTGACCACCTGCACCAGACCTATGGCCTGGAGGTGCTGTTTTTGCTCATGCAGCCCAGCCGGGACCGGGAAGCTACCGCCCGGGTGCGGGAGCTGATGAGGTCCCCCTCCCACCAGCTGGATGCCCCCTGTACCCCCCGGGAGCTGATGGGGGTGCTGGGCCTGGCCAAGCTGTGCCTGGCCATGCGCCTGCATACGCTGATTTTTGCCGCCAGAATGGCCGTTCCCTCTCTGGGACTGGTATACGACCCCAAGGTGGAGAGTTATCTGCGGGAGCTGGAGCTGCCTGCGGCGGGCCATGTGGAGCGGTT
>CAUFAM010000094.1 GCA_959022875.1 uncultured Oscillospiraceae bacterium
CGGGCGGCTCCAGCCCCGGCTGTTTGCCCGTACAATGACAAACTCCCGGTAGCAGGTCCATATTCCCCAGGGCACGCGCCCCCCAGTCGTACTGAACGTTGGAGAACTTCATCCCCTCCGCCCACCACAGGAATTTCTCGTTCTCACTCTGGGCAATGCGGGAACCGATGAACCGGTCTGCCCTTACCACTTCTTTCCCATATTGATGATTTAATTATCGTAGTCTAATGATCAATATATCAGCTCTGCCCTCTTCTATCAAAAAGCATGCATAGAAGAAGCGCACCAGCCGGCGGCCGGTGCGCTTCTTCTATGTATTTTGGGGGTTAGTCCTCCCGGTCCAGGGTGATGTGGGGGACCATGGTGGTGGTAAAGGTCAGCTCAGGCTGGGAGGTGTCACAGTGGCTGAACTGTACCGGCATATCCATGTCGCTCTCCACAACCACGGCATAACCGACATTCATGGGAACGGGCTCACCCTTGTCGTTCTCCATCAGGTCGAACCGGGCATGCTTGGTCCGGCGGGCAGGCACCACGCTGGTATAGCCGGTCATGGGCTCACGATCCTGGAAGTAGAAGGTGAAGCGCACATGGGCGTCCCGGTCGGTCTCGTTGATGAAGGCGCAGCCCTCATGGCTGGTGAAGTAGCCGGTGCCGCGGGAATGAAGGTAGGCGTCGGGAATATACCACTTGTACTTGTACTCCATATTGATCCACTCACTTTCTATTGTAATTGTTTGTTGCAGTTCACTCAGACCGGCGCGGGGCCGTAGGCTCTGGGATCCGGGTCGTCCACCCAGCCCCAGGAGGGGCACACATCGTGGGCCACGAAGATCCGCTCCTTCTGGATGCCCAGCACCTGACTCAGATCATTCATGAACTCCTCGGAGAGCATCTCGCAGTTCTTGGGGCCGATGTCATAGTCCCCATGAATTTTAAAGTTCACAAAGGCCGCGGGGGTATCCCTGCCGCTGAAGAACATCTGCTGCTTGTCCTCCATGACGATCATGAGCCAGCGCTCCCGCTTGGTGGGCACCTTCTCCCATGACACGGCCAGGGCCGTTTTCAGCTCCTTTGCTCTGTCGCTGGGAATCTCCACATTGGTCCTGATGATGATACAGGGCATATGCAATACCTTCCTTTCTGTCATGTTCAGTTCTTGACCCAGCCCCAGGAGGGACATTCATCGTGAGCCACAAAGATCCGCTCCTTCTGAATACCCAGCACCTGGCTGACATCGGTCAGGAACTCCTCGTTCAGGATCTCGCAGTTCTCCCTGCCAAGGCTGCCTAGAATCTTGAAGTTGACAAAGGCCGCAGGGGTATCTTTGCCGCCGAAGAACATGGTGGTGTTGTCCCGGATGGTGGTTATGAGCCACCGCTCACTCTTACCCGGAAGCTTCTCCCAGGAAACCACCAGGGCTTTTTTCAGTTCCTCGGCCTTCTCCTTGGGCACCTCCATATTGGTATACATAACAATACAGGGCATGTCCGTATCCTCCATTCCAATCAATTTATCAGCAAGGGCGGTCCCCTTCTCTGGCCGCCGGATTAAAACGCCTCCAGATAGATCTGCTTTACCTCGTCCCGGGTAAGCGCCTTGGTATGATTCCGCATGCTTCCGGCAAAGACGTTGATGCAGTTGTCCGTCATCCAGTCGATTCCGGACTCCTCCACCCCCAGCTCCCGGAGCTTGCAGTTCAGATCAATGGACTTGAGGAAGCGCTCCACCGCCTCCGCGCAGTCGGTCTCGTCCTTGCCGCCCAGCAGACGGGAGATGGCCGCGTAACGCTCCGGCTTGGTGTTGTAAGAGTGGCGGAAGAGGGGGGGCGTCAGGGCCGCCAGTCCCTTTCCATGGACCACGTTATACATGCCGCTGACCGGATGCTCCATCCCGTGGCCGCCGCCCACGCCGGCGGTGTTGATGACAATGCCGCCCAGCAGGCTGGCCAGGGTGATGTTCTCCCAGTCCTCCTGTGTGCCCTCACCGTGGTACACCTTGGGCAGGCTCCCGGCTGTCAGGCGGATGGCGTGCAGGGCAAGCTGGTCGGTAATGGGCTGGCTTCGGGTGGCCAGGTAGCCCTCCATGTTGTGGGAGAGGGCATCGAAGCCCACCGAGGCCAGCACCTCCTTGGGCATGGTCTTCATCAGCTCAGGGTCGATAAAGGACACTTTAGGATAGATCAGGTCTCCCCACAGGGACTTCTTGTCCTTGGTCTCGGGGTTGGTCAGCACCGCAAAGGGGTTGGCCTCGCTCCCTGTGCCGCAGGTGGTGGGTACCTCCAGAATGGGCAGGCAGCCGGTACCCTGCTTTCCACCGGAGATATAGTCATTCACGTCACCGCCGTTCACCGCGCAGAAGGCCACCGCCTTGGCCGCATCCATCATGGAGCCGCCGCCCATGCCGATGACTAGGTCGCACCCCTGCTCCCTGGCCAGGGCCGCGCCCTCCATAACCGTGGTGGTCAGGGGGTTGGGCTCCACCTTATTGAATACCGTGGCGCGGACGCCCGCGGCCTCCAGCAGGGCGATGGAGCGGTCCAGCAGACCGGAGCGTTTCGTGCTGCTGCGGCCCGTCACGATCAGGGCGTGGGTGCCGTAGCTCTTGGCCGTGGCGCCCAGTTGGTCGATCACATTGGCGCCAAACAGCAGACGGACCGGCATAAAGTAAGAGAATTCCATACGATTACCTCATTTCTTTGATTTATATCAGCAGGTATAGAGCTCCGGGCGGCGGTCCCGCAGGAGCGGGCCGTTGATCCGGGCCCTATCCGCGTCCTCCAGCTCCATCTCTGCCAGCACCACCACGTTCTCCGCCTCATCTGCCTGGGCCAGTACGGAGCCGTCCGGCCCCAAGAGCATGCTGTGGCCGAAGAACGTGTATTCTCCCTCCTGCCCGGAGCGGTTGCAGGCCGCGAGAAAGAGCTGGTTTTCAAAGGCCCTGGTCTTGAGTTCCGTCTCGAAGACGGGCAGCTCGGAAAAGCCCCCCGGCATAATGCTGCTGGAGATGGAGATCAGAATCAGCCTGGCCCCCTTCTTCATCAGCTCACGGCAGGTCTCCGGGTAGCGCCGGTCGTAGCAAATGGCCAATCCCACCTTCCCGTACCGGGTATCCGCCACCACAAACTCCGGTCCGGGTGTGAAATAGTAGCGCTCATAGCTGCGCGTACAGGGTACATGTACCTTCCGATAGACCGCACCGATCGTCCCCTCCGGCGTCAGCAGAACCAGGGAATTATAGTAGGTACCAATCAGACTCTTTTCAAACAGCGGAAGGGCCAAGTAGATCCCCAGCTCCCCCGCCAGGGAACGAAAGCGCCGGACGGTTGGCCCGTCCAACTCCTCCGCGTAGGCAAAGTAGCGGGTGTCCTTATACAGCGGGAAAAACTCATCCAGCGCCAGCTCCGGCAGCACGCAGAGATCGGCCCCCTGCCTGGCCGCCTGAATCAGCAGCCGCTCCGCGCGCTCCACGTTTGCCTCCCGCCCTCCGATGTCCGCCGACATCTGTATGGCGGCAACCTTTACCTTCATTGTTCCGCCCCTTCTCTCCGGCCGGTCATCTCTGCACCACCCAGTCGATCATGTTCTTCCAGAACAGGTGGATATACTCCCATTCACAGAAAGCGGGGGGCATCCAGTGGGGCGCGCAGTCCGAGGCCCAAGCGAAGCTTCTGCCCTTTCCGTACTCATAGAAGGACAGGATGGGGTCTCCCTGGTATTCCACCGCCACCTGTGCCCCCGGCTTGGCTACGGCCTTGTTGTAGCCAAGCAGATAGGGCCATTCCTCGGGCAGCCCCTTCAGTGCCGGATGGCGCTGGGGGTCCACCTTCAGATCAATGCCTTCCGGGTGCTCCTGCCGGTCGTCATAGGGGAGAAAATCGACCGGGAGTGCCTTCTCGATGGGCGAACCGTGGTAGCAGCCCTTGCCGCCGATGCCCTGGAAGGTCATGTAGCCTCCCATCATCCCCAGGGCGCCGCCCTGCTCTACATAGTCCGCCAGGAGCTGTAGGCGGTTGGGGAAACGGACGCTTTGGGTAAACACCAGGGGGTGGAGCAACAGGGTATTGGCCCCCACATCGCTGAGAATCACCACATCATACGTCTTCAGCTCCTCCATCGTAGAGGGGAATTTCTCTCCCACCAGATGGGAGGGCAGGTGGGTGATCTCTGCAAACTCGTCCATCGCGGCATGGATTCGGTCGATCTCCGTTCCATACCCGCCAACCGAGAAGTCGTCCCACCCCTTTACCTCCATGTTATGGGTCAGCCAGGACTCCCCGGCAAACAGCATCTTGTACTTTTTCATATCAAGCTCCCTTCCATCGGTTCAATCGGTTGATTCTGTGCGGCGCAGCGGTGACACTTCACGATGTGGTCCCGTCCCACCAAGGCAGGCGCCGGAATATGCTTGGAGCAGTTCTCCGTCCGGTACGGGCAGCGGGGGTGATACCGGCAGCCGGAGGGCGGCCTGATCGGGCTGGGCAGCTCGATCGGCGGCTCCCTGTTGGCCGTACTTAGGCGGGCGTCTCCGCTGATCTGGGGAATGGAGCGCAGCAGCTCCTTGGTATAGGGGTGCCTGGGGTTGTGATAGAGCTCCTCGGAGGTGCTGTACTCAATGACCTCGCCCAGGTAGAGCACCGCAATATGGTCGCTCATGTACTCCACTACGCTCAGATCATGGGAGATAAAAATAATCGAAATGCCGAACTCCTTCTGCAGGTCGTGGAACAGGTTGAGCACCTGCGCCTGCACCGACTTGTCCAGTGCGGACACCGGCTCGTCGGCCAGGATGATTTTAGGCTCCATTGCCAGGGCCCGCGCCACCGCCACGCGCTGTCGCTGCCCGCCGCTCAGGCTGTTGGGGTATTTATTGAGGAAGGACTTCTGCATCCCAACCGCGTCCAGGTAGCGGTATGCCCGCCGGCATGCCTCATCTCTGGGCACCTGATTGGCCGTCAGGCCGAAGGTGATGTTCTGCAGTACATTCATCTTGGGGTTCAGGGAGGAGTAGGGGTTCTGAAAGACCATCTGCATATTCTTCCGAAAGGTCTGCACATCCTGCCCCGTGGCATGGGCCATGTCGTACTCCTTCCCGCAGAGCTTCATTGTGCCGCTGTCCGGCCGGATGCTGTGAAGGAGCAGCCGCGCAACCGTGGATTTTCCGCAGCCGGACTCACCGACGATGCCCAGCACCTCCCCCTCCTCCAGGCCGAGGGAAACGTGATTTACTGCTGAAACCACGTCGTTTTCGCCCAGCAGGCGCTTTTTTACCACAAAGGACTTGCACAGGTCGTTGACCTCTAAAATCTTGCTCATTGTACGCTCTCCAATCACGGCGCGCCGTCATACCGCGCGGGCTTAGCTGTTGGCCTCCATGGCGTCCTTCAGGCCGTCTGAGATGATATTGACACTCAGGGCTGTGACAAAAATGAACAGGCCCGGAATAATGGTAATCAGGGGATTGATGTAGATCTGCTGCCGCAGGGCGTTCAGCATGGAGCCCCATTCCGGCGTGGGGGGAGAAATGCCCAATCCCAGAAAGCTCAAGCCAGAGGCCGACAGGATGCTGACGCTGAATTGCGTGGTACAGTAGATGAAGATCCGTCCAAAGGTGTTCGGTATGATGAAAAACACGAGAACCTTCAGCGGGCTGGCCCCGGAGGTCTGCGCCGCCTCAATAAAGTCCTCCGGCATGA
>CAUFAM010000095.1 GCA_959022875.1 uncultured Oscillospiraceae bacterium
CGTTGGGCTGTCCATGGTTCGGGTGCTGACGGGCCTTAACATCTTTTGGCTGCTCATCCCGGGCTATGCGGTAGCGCTGGGCCTGACCTTCTTTGTCCCCAGCATCTTTACCGGCATCGCCTTTGACTCCGGCGGCGTGGCCAGCGGCCCCATGACGGCTACCTTTCTTCTCCCCTTTGCCCAGGGTGCCTGTCAGGCTCTGGGCGGCAACATCATGACCGACGCCTTCGGCACCGTGGCCATGGTCGCCATGACCCCCTTGGTCACCATCCAGATTATGGGACTGTCCACCGTGGTGAACCGTCAGCTGGCCCGCCGACGCCTGCGCTATCATATGGGCCGGGTAGAGGATGAAATCCTCTATTTCGACTAAAGGAGGAACGGAAATGGAAACAATGAAACTGATCATCTCCATTGTCGAGCGCGGCCAGGGCAAACAGATTCAAAAACTTTACCGAAACCAGCACATCCCCCTTCATCTGCAATGTGCCGGCCGGGGAACTGCTACCTCCGAGATCATGGATATTTTGGGGCTTGGTTCCAGTGAAAAGGACGTACTCATCAGCTGGGCCGCCGCCTCCGCCGCCGGACAGCTTCTGTCCCAGCTCAACGGCGAACTTCGGGAAACCCTTCAGGCCAGCGGAATCGTCTTTACGGTCCCCATCACGGGACTGAACAGTCTGGTGGCCGCTCTGTCTGCCTACCAGGCGGAGCAGTTAAAAAAAGAGTTGAGAGGTGAATCACAAGTGGAACGTGCCGAAAACAGTGTCATTCTGATCTCCTGCGTCCGGGGCTGCACCGACGAGATTATGTCTACCGCCAAAACCCATGGAGCCCGGGGCGGCACCGTGGTCAAGGCCCGGCTGGCCGGGCAGGAAGATCTGGAACAGGCCTATGACATGGAGCTTGAGGAGGAGCGGGAAATTCTGGCCATTGTGGTACCCACCCAGCTCCGGGCCTCCATTATGGAGGCGGTAAATTCTGCCCATGGCCTTCGCAGCAAGGCCCAGGCCATCGTATGTTCCCTGCCCATCGAGGATTTGATCCGCCTGTAATGTCAATCCACACAAAAAGGACTTCGGAGTCTCTCCGAAGTCCTTTTTCTTGTCACACCAGTTTCACCTGTACTTTTTCATCCTGTACCGATACTTTTACGCTGCCTCCCGCCTTCAGCCGGCCGGACAGCATAAGATCGGCAGCTGGGTCCTCCACCATGGCGGCTATGGCCCTTCGGAGGGGCCGGGCCCCGTATTCCCGGTCGCTCCCCTCTCTGGCCAGCAAGCTGACCGCTTCCTCCTCCACCTCCATGGCTACACCCAGCCGCTTCAAGCGCTGCCCGGTCTCGCTCAGCAGCTGCCGGGTAATGGCGCTGAGGGTGCCTTCGTCCAGAGGATGGAACACCAGCACACTGTCCAGGCGGTTGAGAAACTCCGGGGCAAAGGTTCTGCGGGCGTCTCCCAGCACCTCCGCTTCTATTTTTTCCCGCTCCTGGTTTTGCCCCATGGCAAAGCCCAGCTGCTTGCCCGGCCGGAACCGGCCCGCTCCCAGATTGGAGGTCATCACCAGCACGGTATTGCGGAAATCCGTCTTTCTCCCCTGGGCGTCGGTGAGCACTCCCTCCTCCATCACCTGAAGCAGCACCGACCACACATCCCGGTGTGCCTTTTCCAGCTCGTCCAGCAGCACCACCGACCAGGGATTGCGCCGCACCCGCTCGGTGAGTTGACCGCCTTCTTCGTGGCCCACATAGCCCGGAGGAGAACCAATCAGACGGGAAACCGAGTGTGCCTCCATATATTCCGACATATCAAAGCGGAGAAGAGCCTCTTCACTGCCAAAGAGGGCGGCGGCCAGACTGCGGCACAGCTGGGTCTTGCCCACCCCGCTGGGCCCCAGAAGCAGAAAGCAGCCCACCGGCCTGCGGGGATCCTTCAGCCCCAGCCGGCCCCGGCGAATAGCCTTGGACACCGCCTCCACCGCCTGATCCTGGCCCAGCAGATGGTGGTGAAGCTCCTCCTCCAGGGCGGCCAGTGCTTTTTTATCCGCCTCATCCGGATCGCACACCGGAACCCCCGTCCACTGGGAGAGTACCTGCTGGACATGCCGGGGTTCTACGCAAAATCTGCCCAACCCGGCCTCCCATTTTGTCCGGTCCCGCTCCAGCTCCTGGCGAAAGTCCCGCTCCACATTCCGAAGCAGCGCCGCCTGCTCAAAGTCCTGGCGGCGCACCGCCTCCGCCAGCTGACGGCTAGTCTGTGTCACCCGGTTCTCCAGACGCTGCAGCTCTGGGGGCGGGGTGCGGCCGGACAGCCGGGCCTGGGCCGCCGCCTCGTCCACCAGGTCGATGGCCTTGTCCGGCAGAAAACGCTGGGGCAGATAGCGGATGGACAGGTCCACTGCCGCCGTCAGGGCCTCATCGGAGATGGTGAGGTGGTGGTGGGTCTCATACCGCCCCCGCAGCCCCCGCAAAATATCCAATGTCTCCTCCCGGGTGGGCTCCTTAACGGTAATGGGCTGGAAGCGCCGCTCCAGGGCTGCATCCTTTTCAATATATTTCCGATACTCGTCGATGGTGGTAGCGCCGATCACCTGGAGCTCCCCCCGGCTGAGGGCAGGCTTGAGAATGTTGGCCGCGTCGATGGCCCCCTCCGCTGAGCCAGCCCCCACAATGGTATGAAGCTCATCAATAAACAGGATAATATTGCCCGCCCTGCGCACCTCCTGAAGCACATGGCGCAGCTTCTCCTCAAACTCGCCCCGGTACTTGGTGCCCGCCACCATGGCGGACAGATCCAGGGCACACACCCGCTTTCCCAACAGATGGGCGGGAGCGGTGCCGTCGGCAATGGACAACGCCAATCCCTCCGCCACCGCCGTCTTGCCCACACCCGGCTCTCCAATCAGCGCCGGATTGTTCTTCGTCCGCCGGGAGAGAATTTGAATGACCCGGCCCAGTTCCTCCTTCCGTCCGATCACCGGGTCCAGCCGCCCCTCGGCGGCCATGCGGGTCAAATCCCGGGCACACTGATCCAGCTGGCGGGTGTCTCCCGACGGGCGGGACTCCGCCTCCCGCATCCGCACCCGTGGCACCGCATCCTCCCCGCCCAGGGAGGCGCACACCGAGCGGTACAGGGCCTCTCCATCCACCCCGCACCCGGCCAGAAGCTGAAAGGCCTCACTGTTCTTTCCCCCCAGCAGGCCCAGCAGCAGATGCTCGGAATTGACCACCCGCTGGCCCAGGCGGCGGCTCTCCCCCACTGCCCCCTGGATGGCAAGGCAGCAGTTGGGCGTCAGCCCCTGGTGGAGAGACCGGGAGGGCACTCCCGTCCCCACCCGCTGGGCAATGGCACTGCGCAGCTTTTGACTGTCCGCCCCCGCCCGGCGCAGGGCAATGGCGGCAGGGCTGAATTCCTGACTTGCCAGCCCCAGCAGCAGATGTTCGCTGCCTACGTAGCTGTGGCCCAGGCGGGCGGCATTCTCCTGGGCCAGACGGATCGCCCCCAGGGCGGTGGATGTGAATCGGCTGTCTGACATGGTTGTTCACCTCGGAAACAAATCTTTTACTATCATTCCCTCAATCGCAAAAATTTAGCATTGCAATTTTAAAAAGATGTGATAGAATGTATGTACATTCTAAGGGAGGTGTACTTATCATGGCCCATGTCATTAGCGATGCTTGCATCAGCTGTGGCTCCTGCGCGGACGCTTGTCCCGTTGGCGCTATCTCTCAGGGTGATGCTCACTATGTCATCGACGCCGGCGCCTGCATTGATTGCGGTGCCTGTGCCGGTACCTGCCCCATGAGCGCGATCTCCGAGGGCTGATTCTCAACCTGAAAAAACAGCGCCGGTCTTCCGGCGTTGTTTTTTATACCTTTCAATCTAGTTTTTAATATTATATTTAGTCATATTGTATATTGATATTTTTTGAAAATCCGCATATACTGAGTTTGTAATCCAACATACCCCGGAAAGGAGCGATCTCTGTGCGTGCTGATGTATTAACTGCCTCCACGGCCCCTCTGACTGTGCCAAAGCCAAAACGCCGCCGGGAGGTTCGCGATCCTTACGATGGCCTGCGCCCCTGGTCAGCTATTACCCATGGAATCGGGGCGGTGTTGTCTGCGGTGGGCACGGTATTTCTGCTCATCCGGGCCGGGCAGATGGGAAATGGTTCCCTCATGGCCCTCTTTGCCGTATACGGCTTGTCCATGCTCTGCCTCTACACCGCCAGCACCCTCTACCACTGTCTCAACACCTCGGTGGCTGGGCGCATCGCCCTTCGCAAATATGACCACTGCTCCATCTACCTGCTCATCGCCGGCAGCTACACTCCTCTGTGCCTGACTGCCTTGCGGGACAGGGGGGGAATTCCCCTTCTCACCGCCGTGTGGGTGCTGGCCGTTGCAGGGGTGATCCTGACCATCGCCAAGCTCTCCATCCCCCGCTGGCTCACCAGCTCCATCTACCTCTTTATGGGCTGGCTGGTCATCTTTGCCATCGTCCCCATTTATGAATCCCTCCCCACAGCCGGATTTGCATGGCTGCTGGCCGGGGGACTGCTGTACACGGTGGGCGGCGTTCTGTATGCGGTAAAATGGCCCGGACGCAACAACCCCCGGTTTGGCTGCCACGAAGTTTTCCACGTGTTTATCCTTCTGGGCAGCGTGTGCCACTTTGTGCTCATGTATGCCATCGTTCCCCAGCTGTAACAATCTCCTCTCTTCTTCCCCGGCTGCAAAGAAAGCTTTGCTGCCGGGGCTTTTGTTTGTCTGAATTCCGCCTGCACCCTGCTCCCTGTTGCGTAGAAAATTTCTTTGAGAAAGCGGTTGGCTTTCCCGGCTCTTGCAGGTATAATATAGTTTGTATTGTTATGTTCCGGCTTTGCTTCCCAGAGGCCATGATTTATGAAAGTCCGGTTTATAGGACACCTTATTTGCTATCCTGCAAGAGATCAACCACGAAACGGAGGCGCTCCCTCATGAACACAACCTATCGCACGTCCACCATCAACAACCGGCGGTATCTGGGCAATAAATATAAGCTGCTCCCTTTTATCACCCGGGTGGTGGAAGCGGAGTGCCCCCAGGTGGAAACCGTGGCGGACATCTTCTCGGGCACCGGGGCGGTGTCCTCCGCCTTTCAGGACAAGATCCTCATCACCAACGACCTGATGTACAGCAACTACATCTGCAACTTTGCCTGGTTTGGTGCGGAGGACTATGACCCCCAGCGCATTGGGGATTTCATTACCCGGTACAACGCCAAAACCGGCTGCGGGGAAAACTACATGACCCGCAACTTTGCCGATACCTATTTCAGCAAGCGGGACTGCGCCAAAATCGGCTACATCCGGGAGGACATCGAGCGCAGCTATAAGCGCGGCCTGCTCAACCGCCGGGAACGTGCCCTGCTTATTACCTCCCTTCTGTACGCCATGGACCGGATTGCCCTCACCTGCGGACACTACGACGCCTACCGGAAGGGAGCCAAGGCCGAAGGGTTTTTGGAGCTTTGCGTCCCCATGGCCCAGGTACATAATAACCCCATGAATCAGTGCTTCAATGAGGATGCCAACAATCTGGTCAAGCGCATCGAGGCGGAGCGCCTGCGCAACGAGCTGGACAAGGGCAATGT
>CAUFAM010000096.1 GCA_959022875.1 uncultured Oscillospiraceae bacterium
TAGGTGGAGATGGCCACCTTCTTGATCCTACCCTCGTTGGCATAGGCCACGCCGGACAAAAAGTCCAGCAGCCGCCGGGCGATCTCCTTGTTGGTGGACTCCAGGTTCAGCACCACCGTGCGCTTTTCCCGCAGGTGGTCGGCAATGGCGGAGGCGTCCTCGAACTTGTCGGGCTTCACCAGCACCACCTGCAGCTGGGTGGCGGCACGGATGTTGACCACCTTATTGCTGCGGCGCTCCTCCTCGGTCATAGGGGCCTCGCTGCGGGGGGCACGCTCGGTGCGCTCCCGGCGCTCCACCGGGCGGGGGGAGATGTCGAAATCGTCAAAATCGTCCTCTTCCTCGTCCTCATAGGGATGGGCCAGGCGCTTAAACTCGTCAAAGATACCCATGGTAGTTCCTCTTTTCTCTTCAAGTAAAATTCATCAGCGGCAGGCGCTCAGCGATGGGCCATTGGGGGCCGTGGGCCGAACAGGGCGGTACCCACGCGCACCAAGGTGGCTCCCTCAGCGATGGCGTCCTCGTAATCCGCGCTCATGCCCATAGACAAGCAGTCCATAACACTTTGATTATCCGACATTTTTTGCGTTATGTCAATAAAAAGCTGACGCATTTGTGCAAAATATCTTCGGTTTGCGCCGGGTGCGGCGGAAATGGGGGGAATGGCCATCAGCCCCCGCAGGCGAATGTGGGGAAGCTGGCCGGCCTGTGCCACCAATTCAGGCAGCAAATCGGGGGAACAGCCGCTTTTGCTCTCCTCCCCGCCGATGTTGACCTCCAGGAGGATGTCCTGGCAGATGCCCAGCTTTTCCGCCTGGGTGTGGATGGCTTGAAGCAGGTGGAGGGAGTCCACCGACTGGATGAGATCCACCTTGCCCACCACTTGCTTGACCTTGTTGGTTTGCAGGTGGCCGATGAAGTGAACCTCTTTGGCCCCGGCGTAGGCGTCCGCAGCCAGATGGGCGGTGAGCTCCTGGACGCGGTTTTCCCCGCATACAGTGATGCCCGCGGCAATGGCCTGGCGGATGGTCTCATCGGTCTGAACCTTTGTGGCGGCGCACAGGGTAATTTCCTCGGGAGAACGGCCTGCGGCAATGGCCGCGGCGGCAATTTTCGATTGTACCAAAGAGATGTGACTGCTTAAATCCATGAAAATCCCCCATTTCTAGTTCTCATGCTGTACCTCACTCAATGAGCAGCTGTCCGTCCTGCAGGCCGGTGGCCTGGGTGATGATCTCGTCCCCGGAGCGGAGAATCTTCCGCCCGGTGCCCACAGGGGCGACCACATAGTAGTCGCTGCCCTCAGTGACCACGTCCACTTCCTTAAACTCCGTGCGGCCGTTGACCAGGGCGTAGACGCCCAGACGGGTAGTCTGGGTGACCTCGCCGGTCTCCTCGTCCGTGGTCTCCTCCTCCACCAGACGAAGGGCGGATTTGGGGATGCGCAGGCCCGACCAGCTGTCAAAGATCAGCTCGGCGGTCTGGCGGCGCAGGAGGGTGGTGCGGGAGAGGTATTTGTCGGTGGAAAAGACGACCACAGCCTCATCCCCCTCCGGCTCACTGATATAGGAGACGGACATGTCCACATCCTGGGTAAAGTCGCCGGTAAAGCGCAGCAGAGCGGTGTCTCCCGCCCCCAGGCGCTGGGCAGAGGAGAGGGGCAGCACACAGGCAAAGTACCACCGGTTGGAGGTGATGAGCTTGCCTGTGGCCGAGACAGCTCCATCTCCGCCGCTCATCAGGGTGGTGAGGGCGGAGGGGGTCATGGTCATGACGCTGGTGGGGGTGAGGGCGGACTCATATCCGTCCACAAGGCTGGAGAAAATGCCCGACTGGCTGGCGGTCACCTTGGTGGTGGCGGCGGCGGAGCGCTGGTTAAGAGAGGTCAGCTGGCTGTTCAGGTCCTGAAGGCGGGCGGTGAGGTCGGCGGCGGTGAGGCCGTCGCCATAGGTGTAGCCCCGCTTGAGGATGTTGCTTTTCACGTCCCGGATCTGATCCTCCAGGTCGTTATAATCCCCCAGGGCGGAGCTGGAACGCAGGGAGACCATGCTCTGCAAAATCTCCTCATCCAGCCGGGCGGCGGACTCTGCGCCTGTGCCCTGGCCCACGGCGTATTGGAGCAGCTGGATCTCCTGATTCAAGGCCTGGATCTGGGCCTGGTCCGCCTGGGCCTGGGTGTCCCGGTAGACCAGGGCCACCGTCTGGCCCACACCCACCTTTTCTCCCTCGCTGCGGGTGAGTTCCACAATGCCCGACTGGCTGGGGAAGACGGTCTCCTCCCGCACCAGAAGGCCGTCGGCCTCCACGCTGTCCACAGCGGTGTAGGTGTAGACCAGGGTGGTGCGGTAGGGCTCCTGAAAGGCGCGGAAGGCATATACGCCCAGATAGATGGCCAGAACCACAAACATGGCCAGCATGACAAAGGCAATAAGGGGTTTTCCTTGTTTCATGGGACAATTCCTTTTCTTTCTCTTGGGTGAAATAGACCCGGCTTAGCTGATCTCCCCCGGCTCGTAAAGGGGAATGGGCCGCTCGGGCACAATGGTGGAGATGGCGTGCTTATAGATGATCTGCTGCTTGCCGTCGCTGGTGAGCACCACGGTAAAGGCGTCAAAGCCGGTGACATAGCCGCGCATCTGAAAGCCGTTCATCAAAAACATGGTGACCGGTCTGCGGTCCCGGCGGGCCTGGGTGAGGAAGATCTCCTGAAGGTTATTTGTTTTCTGCATATGTAGCACTCCTTTTTTCTTTGGCCGGTTTTCCGGTCTGAGTGCCACTATCATATACCGAATTCTTTTATATATCCTGTCGAAGCCTGGAGCGCGGCGGCAAAATCGGGCGTATGGTCCCACCGCAGCCACTTGGCGGCCTGGTTGCGCCGGAACCAGGTGAGCTGGCGCTTGGCGTACTGCCGGGAGCGCAGCTTAATTTCCTCCGCGGCGGCGGCGGTGTCCCCGCCGCCCAGCAGGGCGGCGGCCATCTCCTTGTATCCGATGGCCTGCATGGCGGTGCACCGCTGGGGCACGCCGCTGTGGAGCAGCGCCTCCACCTCCTGCACCAGCCCCCCATCCATCATCTCATCCACCCGGCGGTCGATGCGCGCCCACATGTCCTCCCGCTGGGAAAAGGCCAGAGTGAGGGTGAGGGCATCGTAGCGGGGCGGGAGGGATTTGGTCTCAGCGTTGTGCTGGGTGATGGTCTTGCCGGTGGAATAGTAGACCTCCAGGGCCCGGACGATGCGCTTTTCGTCGTTGGGGTGCAGGCGCGCGGCGCTGTCCGGGTCCACCTTGCCCAGCTCCTCCAGCAGGGCCTGGCCACCCTCTGTGCGCATACGCTCCTCCAGCTCGCCCCGCAGGGGGCTTTGCTCGTCAAAGTGGGCGAAGGTCCGCCCGGACAGGAGAGAGTCAATGTAAAGGCCCGTTCCCCCCGCCAGAATGGGCAGCTTGCCCCGGGCGAGGATGTCGTCCACACACTGGGCCGCCAGATCCACATACCGGGCCACGGAGAAGTCCTCCTCCGGATCGGCCACGTCAATCATGTGATGGGGGACGCCCCGCATCTCCTCGGGAGTGGGTTTGGCGGTGCCGATGTCCATGCGGCGGTAGATCTGCATGGAGTCGGCGGAGACCACCTCGCCGTTGTGGGCGAGTGCCAGCTCCACCGCCAGCCGGGTTTTCCCCGAGGCGGTAGGGCCGCTGACCACTAAAATTTTCGGGGGCATAGGCCTTCCTCCTGTCGTTGTGTGTCGATGCAAGGTGTTTTGCCTGTAAAGCAAAAAACTTTACGGCTGGATGGGCCACATGGTGACCGCATCCCGGGCTGCCCGGAGAAACTCCAAAAGGGCGTCCAGCTGCCCGTCAAAATGGGCGCTTCCGGCCTGGAGAATGGCCTGTTTGTCCTCCTGGGAGGTAATAAAGTCCGCAGCCTGCTCCATGGCATCGTTGACCCAGGGGGAGGAGTCCTTTACCAGGCCCTCCAGGGCGTTGGGGAAGACCTCCACCAGGTGCCAGCCGTCCTCCTGGGGGCCGGGGCGGATTTCCAGCAGGTCGCTTTTGTGCTCCTTCAGGGCGTTTCGCAGGGCCAAATCCCCCAGCACCAGCTTGGTAAACGGCTTGTTGTCGGTGGTGATGACCCGGCCCTTGGTCTCGGAGAAGCCAAAGTCCATGGGCTTTCCCACCAGGCTGGCCACGCTGCTGACCCCGCCGCCCACCAGGCTCCTGGGGCCAATGCGCAGGTTGTAGGGCTTACCCAGGCGCACCATGGTCCGACACCGCAGGGCGTTTACCGAGGAGCGGCCGCAGGGATCGGTGGAGAAGAGCACCAGCAGGGGCTGTTTCCCCTCCTGGGGCAGAAAAAGCTGACAGTTGCAGTCCCACTCGCCGCTGCCGAAAAAGATGCCGCCGTGGGTCTGCTGGTAGCGGGCCAGGTACAAGTTCCAGTCTACCATGAACATTCCTCCCAAACAAACGACTTATGCCCGCTTAAACTGCTTTTCCAGCTCCTTGCGGGTAAGTTCAATGGCCACGGGCCGGCCGTGGGGGCAATATTTTGCTCCCCAACAGGCTTCGCCTGCCGGGGGCCCCGTTTCATTTGTCCTCGGGCGGAAGTAAATTCCGCCCTGCGGCGGCTCCGCCATGTAAAATATTGCCCGCTTATGCCCGCTTAAACTGCTTTTCCAGTTCCTTGCGGGTCAGTTCAATGGCCACGGGGCGGCCGTGGGGGCAATATTTTACGGTGCCATCCATCACGGCCTTGGCCACCCGTTCCAGCTCCTGGGCGCTTGATTTCCAGCCTCCCTTGATGGCCGCCTTGCAGGCCATGGTGTGGAGCAGCTCGTCCCGGGCGGCGGCGGGGTCGGCCTTTCCGGTGGTGAGGAGTTTCTGGGCAATCTCCTCCAGAGTGGCGGGGATGTCCTCCACCGCCACGTCAAAGGGAGCCTGGCGTACAGCCAGGTCCTGGCCCAGCTCGTCTACCTCAAAGCCAAACTCCTCCAGCAGCGCCTGATGATCCAGCAGCACCTGCCGCTGGCTGGGGTCCAGGCGGCACAGGGCGGGGGAGAGCAGGCTCTGGGCCATGGGGTCATAGCCCGCGGCCTTCATCCGGTCGAAGTTCATCCGCTCGTGGGCAGCGTGCTTGTCGATGAGAAACACCGTGTCCCCCTGCTCCACAAGGATATAGGTGTTAAATACCTCTCCGGCCAGACGCCAGGCGGGGGTGCTGTCCACCAGGGGCGCCTCCGGGGCCATATCTGCCGCAGGGGCCGGGACCTCCGCTGCCGGAGTGGAAACGGGCTGGGCCTGCGCCGCCGGAGCGGGGACGGGCTGAACCGGCTGCACAGCTTGGGGAGCGGGAGAAGGTTTCTCCACAGACGCGGGATTTTTGTGGACAAATTCCTGGGCAGGAAAAGCCTTGGGGGTGGATGTGGAAACCGCCGGGCGGGGGGCAATGGGGTGGACATAGGAGAAGGAATGAGGCGGCTGGGCCGGGGCGGCGGGCTTGGAAGAAGCCTGCTTGGGAGGCTCATAGGCGCTGTCATGCACCCGGGCCACTGCGGCGGCCGGGACAAAAACGGGAGCGGGGGAAGGTTTCAACGAGGAGTGGACACCCTCCTGTTTTCCACAATTCGCTCCCTC
>CAUFAM010000097.1 GCA_959022875.1 uncultured Oscillospiraceae bacterium
TAAGGGATGCAGCGCTGTGTACGAAATCATTAAAGCCTATTTGCAGTCGCACCGTCAGGAGCTGCTGGATGACATTCAGGCTCTGATCCGGATTCCCAGCGTCACTGCGCCCCCTGAGCCGGATGCCCCTTTCGGCCGCGCCTGCGCCCAGGTACTGGACGAAGCGGTCCGTTTGGCCGAGTCCTTCGGCCTCTCCGCCCATATTCTGGAGCATAAAATCGCCTATACCGATCTGAACGACCTGCCTGCCCAGCTGGATATTCTCGTCCATCTGGACGTGGTCCCCCCCGGCGACGGCTGGACCGTCACCCAGCCCTTCGTCCCCCTGTCCAAGGATGGCAGACTCTATGGGCGGGGCACCTCCGACGACAAAGGGCCCGCGGTGGCCGCTCTTTACGCCATGCGGGCTGTGAAAGAGCTGGGGATCCCCATGAAATACAATACCCGGCTCATTTTCGGGGCGGACGAGGAAACCGGCTCCCGGGATATTGATTGTTATTACAGCCATTTCTCCGAAGCTCCCTGCTCCTTTTCTCCAGACGGGGAATACCCTGTTATCAATCTGGAAAAGGGGGGCATCTATACCAGCTATTCCGGCACTTGGGAGGGTGAGTCCCCCCTGCCCTGCGTAGTGAGTGTAGATGGCGGAACGGTGGGAAATGCGGTCCCCGGGAAAGCTCAGGCAGTTACCATGGGCCTTGACTGGGACACCGCCGTCCAAATCGCCCGCAAAACAGAAGCCCAGACCGGCATTACCTTCACCCTTGAACGGCAGGGGGAACAGATCCTGATTCAAGCTCAGGGCCAAAGTGCCCACGCCTCCACCCCCTGGGAGGGCCGCAGTGCAATCACCGGGCTTTTACAGCTCATTGCCGCGCTTCCTTTTGCCCCCTGCCCCGGCTTGACCAGACTGCATAACCTGCTGAAGCTCTTTCCCCATGGGGAGTTTTACGGGCGAGGCGCCGGGATCTACCAATCCGATGAAAAATCCGGTTTTCTCACCCTCACATCCAACGTCATCCACTACACCCAGAACTCCATTTCCGGACGGGTTGACTGCCGCACTCCGCTGTGTGCCACCGAGGAAAACACCCTGGAGGTGCTGCGGGCAAACATGGCCCAATGCGGCTTCCTCCTGCCTGACAACTGCAGTATGCTTCCCCCCCACTATGTGCCGGAAGACTCCCCCTTTATCCAGACACTGCTTCGCTGCTACGAGCAGGTCATGGAGGAACCGGGATGCTGTCTGGCAATCGGGGGCGGCACCTACGCGCATTTCTTGAAAAACGGAGTGGCGTTTGGCGCTTCCAAGCTGGGCGTCGACTACTGCATACATGGCCCCAACGAATACCTTGTAGAAGAAGAAATTTTAAAGACCGCCCAGCTCTTTACCCTCGCCATTGCGCAGCTGTGCGGAGCATAAGCCATGTCGGTTATGGCGCACATACTTTTTGATTGTCCGTAACGACCCGGCTAAGTGATAATGGTAAATTCTCTTTCCCCTCTCCTCTTCCATTCCCAACCAGCAAACCATCCCAAAAGAAAAGGCTGCACGCAAGCTTATGCTTGCGTGCAGCCTTTTTAATCCGACACTTCCGCAACCTGCTTCAGCCGGGGTTTGATGGACGCCAGCACATATGCCGTCCGGCCCTGAGGGTAGGCCAGGCTGGCTATGGGAGGCTTGGATGGAACAAAGAGGGAACTGCGCGCTTACTTTACTCTTTGGCTGCAGTTACCATTTTCACAATGCCCTTTTTATAGAGGAAGTAGGCCCAGCCGATGGCAATGGGGATGGCACCCAGAACGGCAAAGCCCTGATAGCCGGACATGCCGGGGATAAACAGCAGCGCCAGCACGGTGGCCACTGCGGGGGCAATGACGATAAGGTTCTTGTTCTTTACATAGTGATCACCGGAGCCCTTGGCAAACAGGCCCAGCAGCAAGGAACCAAACAGGGCGGGAATGACATACTGGGTGGCGGTCTTCACCGCAGGCAGGGCAAACACGGGCTCCAGAGGCTTCAGCAGCAGCACGCCCAGGGCAATGATAATGATGGTCTCGATGGAGGAGATTGCCACCGCGTAGGAGGAGACGGCGTCCGACTCCTCGGTGTTAGCCTCCACCCCGGCAATCTGCTGGGCGGAAATGACCACAGGCAGCTTCAGGTTCATCACGTTGCCGGTGATGAAGGTAATGTAGGAGGAGGAACCCAGGACCGGAGCAAAGCCGATAATTTCCGAAAAATCCAGAGGGAGCATCATGGCCAGAATACCGATGGCCGCCTGGGCAATCATGGCAAAGCTGGGGAAACAGTCGTAAATCGCGCACATCACAATAGGAATGCCTACCATCAGGGCCAGAGCAATAAGTGAACCAATCCGGCCGACTCGATGTACGCTGTCCATATAACTGCTGTTCTTTTTCATGTCAGTCCCTCCCTTAAATCACCTGGGTCCAGAACACGGCGGAAGCCATGCCCAGGATCAGGGTAAACGCCATAATAAAATCGCCCAGCCAGGCCCAGCCGGTCTTTTCCACAATTTTCTTCAGAATAAAGGCAATGACCAGACTGGTCACCAGAACCAGCATGCTCACAACGCCCTGGAAAATCTGGAAAATGGCCAGAACAGGCATAAGGGCCAGCATGAAACAGGAGTTTACGATGGTACCAAAGCCGGACTTATTTTTTCCCAGCTTGTTAACACCGCCGATGATCTGCTTGCCGAACAGGGCGTTGATGAACACACCAGCGATAATACCAGTACTCATCACCAGCATAACCGCGCCGAAGGTATCGGCACCGGACTCCATCGCCTGGGTCATATCGCTGAAGCCCAGGGCGGAGGTCGCCAGCTGGGCGGCAATCAGCTCATAGCTGACGGAGCCAACTACGCTCAGGCGGAACCAGGCCCAGGGAATGCCGATGATGGCAGACAGGGTGATAAGGCCGGCCACAATGGCTACCGAGGGAATAACCGATGCGGAAAGGGCGTTCTTGCGGATTTTCTTTAACGTCTCTTCCGAGATTCCCAGCTCCAGAGCCCGGGCACGGGACTTCTTCCAGAACACCAGGCAAAGACCGATCATAAACAGCAGGGCGATAATCACCAGCACATATAGGGTGGAGCTGTTTGCCAATTCAGAAAAACTTTTCATTTCCATTCTCCTTTAGCTTCGATTCAGCATGGGCTTCACATCGTCTGGGGTGGGGCACTCATACTTCTCTCCCACTTCTTTTCGGTGCTCTTCTTTGGCTTTTTCAATCAGTTCGGGGTTTTCCAGCAGGGTGACCGCGGTGTAGGCCATCACCTTGCCCGCATAGATCAGGCCCTCATGGGCAATGGGGCTCTTGGCCTGGGCCGTCTGCTGCCATGAGTGGGCGGGGGTGCCCTGAACGCTGGTGGCGGCCACCATCTGGGCAGTGGGAACCACATGGGACACATCGCCCACATCGGTGGAACCGGGCAGGATCAAAGCGCTGGGTACATAGTCAAAGGCCGTCCCCAGAAGCTTTTCGCCAGCATACGCTTCCACATCTGCAAGCCCGGTCTGCATCTTCAGCGTGCTCACAATGGAACCCCGGTCCGTCTCGCTGAGAGTCTCGTAGATCTCCTCGGCGTACTCCTTGGCTTCCTGGGAGAACTGGATTCCCCCCATCTCCACGTTGCACCGGCCCATCACAGCGGAAATGGTGCGGTTGGGGGTAAAGTCGGAAATACCGGTGTCAATTTCCACCGACACCTCGGTCTCGGTCATCATGGCCGCTCCCTGGGCAATTTTCAGCACCCGGGGATAGATCTCGTCCACCTGGTACTTTTTGGGGGCGCGTACATAGTAATAAAGGGCTGCGGTGTCCTGCACCACATTGGGGGCCTGGCCGCCCACATCCAAAAAGGCGTAGTGGATTCTGGCCTGGTCAATGATGTGTTCCCGCAGATAATTGACGCCCACATTCATCAGCTCCGCCGCATCCAGGGCGCTGCGGCCCAGTTCGGGACAGGCGGCGGCATGGGCGGTTCTGCCTTTAAAGCGGAACACCACGTCGATCTCCGACAAGGAAGAGGGCGCCCACACCGCGTTCATGGTGTTGGGGTGCCAGGTAAGGGCCACATCCATACAGTCAAAGACGCCGTCCCGGGCCATGAAGGTCTTGCCGCAGCCGGCCTCCTCAGCGGGGCAGCCAAAGTAGACCACCGTGCCCTGCATGTTCCGCTCTTTCATAAAGTCCTTGGTGGCAACCGCCGCCGCCAGGGCTCCGGCGCCCAGGTTGCAGTGGCCGCAGCCGTGGCCGGGTTCTCCCTCCTGGACCGGCTCCTTTTGGCTGACACAGGCCTTCTGGCTCATGGAAGCCAGGGCGTCATACTCGCCCAAAAATCCGATGACCGGCTTGCCTGCACCGTACACCGCTTTGAAGGCAGTGGGGATTCCCGCCAACCCCTCTTCCACCTCAAACCCCTCTTGCTTCAGGGCCTGGATCAACGTTGCCGCGGACTGAAACTCCTTAAAGCCCACTTCGGGATGATCCCAGATTTCATCGCTGACGCCGATAAAAAGTTCCTTTTTGTCCTCCACCAGCTTGCTGATCAATTCCTTGCTGTTCATAACCCACTCCTCTTCCCTGTTGTTATTTAAAGAATATATTAAAGAATATTCCTTAATGCACGGCTTTATTATACTCTCTTTTCCGGGATGGTCAATTGGTTTATATTCCAAATTGTTTTTGCCCGTTTTAGATATAACGCACAATCTATTTGGCGGGCCGCCCGCTCCAATTGGTCGGTTTTTTGAGCCGTTGACAACTTTGCATTTCTGCCTTATGATGAATAAAAGTCACTTTTTCAGCCGGATTGTGCTGCCATTCTGAATACTATTCCTTATATTTCGGAGGCCCGCCATGAAAGTCAAAATCGCATTATTGGTAAAAGAACATTTTGCGCAATACTGCCGGGATACCTTCTTGACGGAGACGGAGGACATGGTTCTTTCGTTTTTTACCTATGTGACACTGGAGGAAATGGTCGCCACCTATCACGACATTTTGGAGCAATACGATGCGGTTATCGTCAGCGGCCTGCTGCCCTATACGGTGCTGCACAATGTTGCCCAGCCCGGCCATCCCATTCTGGAATGTTTCCGGTATGACATCGAGAACACCTACCGCCTTGTCATCCGGGAGAGCATAAAGCGCAATTGTCTTGACCTGTCCCGGGTAGGAATCGAGGCCCTTCCCCCGGGTGTCTCCCTCCAACAGGCCATTGAAGAAAATACCTTCCCCCACTACGCCAAGCTTTTTGAAGGGCAATTTCTCTCTCTGGATCTGGAGGCGCTGAAAATTCAGGAAGATAATATTTCCCTGGGCTACAAAAAGCTCTACGAAGAGGGGAAAATCGACTATATTCTCACCTATTTTTACAGCGCCGTGGAGACCATGCAGAAGCTGGGCATTGACTGCTACTACCTCTACCCCAGTGAAAAGGAATTTTACCGGGTGATGGATCTGGCCTGCGGCAAGGTCTCTCTGCCCCAGGCGGAAAAGCGCTCCCCTGCGGTCATCCACCTGACTCTGCGCCCCGCTCAGGTGGGCGGGGTGGGGACGGAGCTGAAGATCGC
>CAUFAM010000098.1 GCA_959022875.1 uncultured Oscillospiraceae bacterium
ATCCCGCCGCATTCTGTGTTTGCTCCTGACGCAGGCGGCAGAACTGGTCCACCCGGCTGCAGAGGGTGGTAATCTCCTGATTTTTAAATTTATAGCTCACCTTGTTGGCAATGAGCCGGGCACTGATTTCCACAATGGTCTCCTTGGGCTCCAGATCATTTTCCAGCAGGGTTTTTCCCGTCTCCACAATGTCCACAATCACATCGCTCAGGCCCAGGATGGGAGCAAGTTCAATGGAGCCGTGAAGTTTGATGATGTCAATGTTCCGGCTGAGGGAGGCGTAGTACTCCTTGGCAATCCGGGGAAATTTGGTGGCCACCCGGAGGGTGCGGCCCATGGCGTCATAGAAGTCCTTTTTTCCTGCCACGCACATGCGGCATTTTCCAATGCCCAGATCACACAGCTCATAGATGTCAGGCCGGTATTCCAGCAGAATGTCCTTGCCCGCCACCCCCACGTCGGCGGCGCCCCGCTCCACATAGATAGGCACATCGGTGGGCTTTACCCAGAAATAGCGCACTCTCAGCTTGGGGTTTTCAAAGATGAGCTTGCGGTTTTCCTCCCGGATGGCGGGGCACTCATAGCCCACTTCTTCAAACATCTGGTAGACCTTTTCTCCCAGACGTCCCTTGGGGAGGGCAATGTTGATCATATCCACCTCAGCCCACCTCCTTGATCCACCGGAACTTCAGCCCCGGCGGAATCTGCCTCTCGGTGCGCACCGAGAGGCCTGCCCGGCGGTGTTCTCCCGCCGCCCGGGCCACCTGGGATGCGGGGGTGTCCGGGCCGTACAGCAGCAGCACGTCGGCGTCATAGTTGTCGCCCTTTTGCTCCACATGTTCCAGAAGATCCAGATATACCCCAAAGCCGATGGCCCCGGAGGTCTTTCCCATCTTTTTGAGCAGATTATCATACCGTCCCCCGGCCAGGATCCCGCAGGGCAGCCCGGGCAGGTAACCGCGGAAAATGAGGCCGTTATAATAGTTCATGTCGTTGACCACAGAAAAATCCAGCCGCAGGTGGCTGCTCACATCCCCCACCAGGGCGCATACGCTCTCAAGCTCGGACAGGGCCCAGGCCATGGTGCGGTTGCGCACCATCTCCCGCAGGGGTTCCAGGGCCTGGGCGGGCGGGGCATACATGGTGGCCAGACGGCACAGATCCCGGGCCATATCCTCCTCCATGCCAAGGCGCTGGCAGGCTGTGGTCAGGGCAGGCACATTTTTCTTTCCCATGAAGGCCATAAGCTCCGCCCGGTCCTCCGCCTTCACCTGGGCCTGGTCCAACAGCCCTGCCACAAAGCCCAGGTGGCTTAAATCCAGCAGATACTGGCTGCTGATGGTCTCCAGACTTCTGGCCGCCAGCAGAACCACCTCGGCCATGGCCCACAGATCCAGTTCCCCAATGCATTCCAGCCCCACCTGCATGATCTCCCGGTAGTCCCGGGAGGTGGAGGAGGGGCGGTAGATGTTTTCACTGTAATAGACTTTTTGCAGCGCCCCCTGTCCGTCCTTGGTGTTCTTGACGATGGACAGGGTGACATCCGGCTTCAGGGCCATCAGCTTTCCATCGGTTCCGGTAAAGGTCAGGATATTGTCTGTGTTCAGAAAACTTTTGTTTCGGACGTACAGGTCATACTCTTCAAATTCACTCATTTTATAAAACGTATACCCATACTGCCGGTAGAGCATGCGCAGGCGAAAAATTGCCCACTCGTCGTCTTTTAAGGTAAGCTCCGGATTCATGATCTTCCTCCTGTCAAAAATTTCAGTACTCCTCTCTGGCCAGGCAATGTCGTTCATGTTCCGGATGGCAATGGTACAGGGAGACCTGGCCCGCTGGCAGCGTCTCCCCCTGGAAAGTCATGGTCCAAATCCTTTGGGGGAGGCTGCGCCGGCCGGTTCTCTTGTTGGAACGGTTCAACGTCGCTTCACCTCCGCTCATTTTTGTTTTACTATAATAGTGTAATAGTTTAAGAAAGTCAACCTCTTCCAGGCAACTCCGTCATTTCTCCAAATTATGGCAAAAGCTGCCTCTCTCTTTTGGTTGGTTTTGCAGTTTTTCCTTCATCTGAACCAAAAAATCCACGTTCCGGGCCCAGCCCGAAACGTGGATTTCAATTGCAGACCTGTCAGCCCCAGGTCATCCCATGTTGGAAAAGCGCTCCACCGCCTTGGTAAAGCTTTCAATGGTCTTATCGGCATCGCCGTGTTCAATTCCATCCCGCACGCAGTGCTTGATGTGTCCCTCCAGCACCACCTTGCCGCAGCCGTGAAGGGCGGATTTGGCGGCGTTGATCTGGGAGAGAATGTCCTCACAGGGGACGTCCTCGTCCACCATGCGGTCAATGGCCTGAACCTGGCCGATAATCTTTTTCAGGCGGCGGTGCAGATTTTCCGCGTCCATACATTGCTTCATGTCCTGTACCTCCATACGCCGGGACCTTGGCTGTGTGCCCGGCCTGTTAATTAGGGTTATTGTACCATACTTTCTTCCCATTATGGCAAGTAGTTTTTAATAATCGGAACTTTTTCTTTGCGCCGCCGCCCCTAAGGATGTATAATAAACGAAATAGTTTCATTCCATTTAGGAGGCTTCTCCCATGAACGAGCACTATATGCAGAAATTTCTCACCCCCGACCAGGCCGTAGAGCGGGCCGTCCGGTCCGGCGACTGGATTGACTATGGCTTTGGCGCCGGCTTTCCTGAGCTTCTGGACCAGGCCCTGGCCAAACAAAAGGGCCGGCTGAAGGATGTCAAAATCCGGGGCGGCCTGGTGATCCGCCCCCGCATTGAGGCTGTGGAATGCGACCCGGAGCAGGAGAGCTTCCACTATTACAGCTGGCACATCGGCGACTACGAGCGCAAGCTCCAGTCCCGGGGGCTGGTGGAGTTTCTCCCCGGCGCCCTGCGCATGCTGCCCACCCTCTACCGGGGGCATATTCGCACCGACGTGGCCTTTGTCCCTGTCTCCCGTCCGGATGCAGAGGGCTACTGCGGCCTGGGCATTTCCAACTACACCTGGCGGGTCATTTTTGAGCACGCCCGGACGGTGATCTTTGAAATCAACGAACACTACCCCACCCTCCAGGGGGTGGACGGCTCCCACCGGGTCCACCTGTCCGAGGCGGACTACATCGTGGAAGGAGTCCAGGGGCGACTCCCGGTGCGCAGCTATAAAGATCCCTCTCCCACCGACATCGCCATCGCCAAGCTGGTGGTGGATGAGATCCCCGACGGGGCGGTGCTGTCCCTGGGGGTGGGCGGCGTGCCCTTTACGGTAGCCAGCATGCTGGCCCAGTCCGACCGGAAGGACCTGGGCTGCCACACGGGCACCATCAGCGATGCCTACCTGGCCATGTATGAGGCCGGGAAGCTGACCAACGCCCGCAAGGAATTTGACCGTGGCCTGAGCACCTGGAACCTGGCCATGGGCTCCCAGGCCCTCTACGACTGGCTGGAGGCCAACCCCGGCCTCTTCCACCCGGGGGACCTGGACTATGTCCACTGCCCTCAGCGCATTGGCTCCATGTCTAACGTCATCAGCGTCAACGGCGGTGTGCAGCTGGACCTGATGGGCCAGGAAAACGGCGAGAGCGCCGGCTACCGGCAGCTGTCGGGCATCGGCGGGCAAATGGACTTTCTGGAGGGGGCTTACCGCTCTCCCGGCGGCAAGGGATTTGTCTGCCTCAACTCCTCCCGGGTAACCAAGGACGGGGTGCGCAAATCCAACATCGTCCCTGTGATTTCCGGGGGCAGCGTAGTCTCCGCCCCCCGGACCATGATTCAGTATGTGGCCACGGAATATGGCGTGGTGTGCCTGTCCGGCCTGTCCCTGCGCCAGCGGGCCAAGGCCATGGCCTCCATTGCCCACCCTGATTTCCGGGAGGAGCTGGAACGGTATGCCCGGGATGAGATGAAGCTGGGCTGAACAGATATAAACAAGGGGAGGCCCCATCGGGGCCTCCCCTGTTGTTCTTTGGTCAGGAATAGAGGGAAATGATCTCCTGAGCCACCTTTCCTTTGGAGAGGCAGCGGTTCATGGCCTGGCGTTCAATGTAGTGATGGGCATCCGGCTCGCTCATTTTCAGTTCTCGGATGAGCAGCCACTTTGCCCGGTTCACCAGCTGGATCTCTTCCATGCGCTTTTCCAGAGGCTGAATTTTGTCGCTGACCTTTCTCAGCCGTTCCCGGGCGCTGACCAGCCAGCTCAGAGCCTGGAGCACCGCCCCTCTGGGGGAGGGCTTGGCCAGGGTGAACACGCCCTGCTCCGCCACCCGGTCGTGAACCTGATCGTGCAGCTCGCTGCGCACCAGCAGCAGCACCACCGTCTCCCGGTTGGCACAGCTGTTCACGGAAAACCGCAGCCCCGGGTCGTCCGGCAGGGGAGAATTGACCAGCACGCAGTCAAAGCTCCGTTCCGCCGTCAGGCGCTCGGCGGCATTGATGCTGGCCGCCACGCACACCGGCTCAAAGGGCATCTGGGCCAGCAGTTCCTTCATCGAAGTGTTAAAGCGCTCCGAGGCCGATACCAGCAGCACACTGTATATCCGCTCCTTCAAGGCCATACCTTCTCCCCTCCTCTCGTTTCGTGCTTTCCGCCTTTAAACTCCGGTCATTTCCCGCAATAGCAGCTGCGGATCCCCTCCGGGACACAGCTGCGGATAAATTCGCTCTCCGCCGCGGTCTTCTGGGCCACGGCCAGATTTTGAGGCAGGCGGCGGAAGGCTGACAGGGTCTGTACATCCGCCTGATAGAGGTTAAGATCTGCCGGCGGGGGCAGGGGCAGATCCTGCTGAATTCCGTAGAGGGCCGCCTCAATCATCAGGGCAAAGGCCAGATAGGGGTTTGCCATAGGGTCCGGGGAACGCAGCTCCGCTCTGCGGTATTCCCCCACCGCTGCCGGTACCCGTACCAGCTGGGAGCGGTTTTCCCGGGACCAGGAGATGTAGCAGGGGGCCTTACTGCTTCCAAACCGGGCATAGGAGCTCTCCAGGGGATTGAGAAACACCGTCATCTCCCCCACCTTGTCCAGCACCCCGGCAATCACCTGTCCCAGGTAATCCTTGCCGTCCCGGGAACGAACGGAGAGGTTAATGTGAAAGCCGCTGCCCGGCTTGCCCTCCAGGGGCTTGGGGCTGAAGTCGGCGTACAGGCCGTTTCGGTGGGCCACGGTCTTTACAATGGCCTGGAAGGTCATGGCGTTGTCGGCAGCGGTAATGGGGTCGGAGTAGCGAAAATCAATCTCATTCTGCCCCGGTCCCTCCTCGTGGTGGGCACTTTCCGGGCGGATGCCCATCTGCTCCAGCGTCAGACAAATCTCCCGGCGGATGTTCTCCCCCTTGTCCTCGGGGGCCGCGTCCATGTAGCTGGCCCAGTCGTAGGGGGCGCGGGTAGGTTCTCCCTGCTCATCCAGTTTGAACAGATAAAACTCCTGTTCCGCGCCGAATAAGAACTCCAAGCCCCGCTCCTTTGCCCGCTCCACGGTATTTTTGAGCATCTGGCGGCAGTCACATTCAAAGGGCCGGCCATCAGGGTATACGATCTTGCAGAACATCCGCACCACCTG
>CAUFAM010000099.1 GCA_959022875.1 uncultured Oscillospiraceae bacterium
CCGTTTTGAAGGTCTTTGATTTGACGGCGGCCTCCACGGGCATCAACGAAAAAACCGCCAAGGCGGCGGGTATCGCCTACGAGAAGGTCGTGCTCTTTCCCGCCTCTCACGCCAGCTATTATCCCGGTGCACAGTCCTTGACGATGAAGGTGCTGTACGAAAAGGAGACTTTGCGGCTGCTGGGAGCGCAGATCGTGGGCCGCGAGGGTGTAGACAAGCGTATCGACGTGCTGGCTACCGCCATCCGCGCCGGTATGACGGCACTGGAGCTGAGAGAGTTGGACCTCGCCTACGCGCCGCCCTATTCCTCCGCCAAGGATCCGGTCAATATGGCTGGATTTATGATTGAAAATATTTCCGGCGGGAAACTGAAGCAGTTTCACTGGCAGCAGGTGGAGGAGCTTCCCCGGGACGGGAGCGTCATCTTGCTGGACACCCGGACGGCGGGGGAATACCGCCGGGGCCACGCAGAAGGGTTTATCAATATCCCGGTGGATGAGCTGCGGGAGCGGCTTGGCGAGCTGGAGAAGGGCAAAGCGGTATATGTCATGTGCCAGACCGGGCTTCGCAGCTATGTGGCCTGCCGGGTACTCACTCAGCATGGATTTGATTGCTACAATCTTTCCGGCGGCTATCGGTTCTACCAGATGGTGACCCGGGAGCGGCTGGCCTGTGCCTCCAGCTACCCCTGCGGAATGGAACGGTAAGAGAGGATAAAAAACCGGCGGGACGCTTTATACCGTCCCGCCGGTTTTGCAGTCAGTGCTGGCAATGATGGTCTCCGCAGCCGTGCTCCCCGCAGGAATGCTCCCCGCCATGGTGCTGCTCATGGTGGCTGCACATCACATCGGGATTGAACTCCAGCTGTCCGGCCAGCAGGGCCTGTACCGCCTCGTCCGCCTGGCCGGACACTCCGCCGTAGAGCCGGATGCCTGCCGCAGCCAGGGCGGCCTGAGCGCCGCCGCCGATGCCGCCGCAGATCAGCGCATCCACATTCATTGCGCTGAGAACGCCGGCCAGGGCTCCGTGGCCGCTACCGTTGGTATCCACTACCTGAGAGGAGAGAATTTTCCCGTCCTCAATGTCATAGAGCTTGAACTGCTCCGTGTGGCCGAAGTGCTGAAAAATACTTCCGTTTTCATAGGTAACCGCGATTCTCATACTATGATCTCCTTTTGCTGTGATGGCTTGGAATGCATGTTTGAAACAGCCGCCGCATTGGCCTGGGCCGTGAGAGATGTCGCACAGCAGAACATCTCCTCCGGTAATGCGCAGAGGCCGGCCTTCCACCAGCATATCCGCCAGTTTTTTGCGGGCCTGGGCGTAAATTTGCTGCACCGTAGTGCGGGCTACCGCCATGCGAAGGCCACATTCCTCCTGGGACAGACCCTCGTGGTCAATGAGGCGGATGGCCTCATATTCGTCTACGGTGAGATGGATCTCCAGCCCGGGGAGCTCTCCCCCAGTGGGGACAAAGCCCTGAGACGTGGGAAAGTGGCAGACGCGGCGGCATTTGCGGGGTCTGGCCATGAACATACCTCCTTGTCTGGATATCAACAGCATAGCACGTTTATGGCATATGTCAAGAATTATTTTTGGCATATGCCATAAATTTAAAGGCAAAGAAATTCCCTCTGAGTGACCTCAGAGGGAATGCTTCAGGACACATCGGAGCGTCCGTAGTGGTGGCCGCCCTCCTGGCCATAGTGGTGTCCGTCGCCCTGACCGCCCTGGGGCATATTCTGGCCTTGCCCCTGCCCGGAATTTTGTCCGGAGGGGGCCGAACCGGTATCAGGGGAGGTGGTGCCAGAGGCGGAAAGGGAGGAAATCCACTGCTGGATTTCACGAATGGTCATGTTCTGAACCTGCTGGGGCGTGATGGAGGGATCCAGTGCCTGAAGCTCCAGATAGGCCTGGTATTTTCCATAGGACAATCCGGCGTGGTGGGCGTCCTCCAGGGCTTCGCTGTCGGCGGCATAGCAGTGTGCCTGCCCGTGAGCGGCGGTGCACGCTTCCACGCCCGCCAGGAGGGACTGCTGGCGCTGGGTGTTATCATCCACCACAGCGATGGATAGAAGTTCTTCCCGGGCCAGACAGTCAGATACCACCTGGCTGCTCAAAATCTCCTCCAGGGCATCCTGATAGTTGAGAAACTGTACCGACAAGGTTTCGACCAGGTTCTCACCGTCCTCGTTATAACCCTCCACGGAGAGGACCCGGTCAAAGCGGTTGAGCTCCAGCTCCAAAGAGGGATTTATGTCGATGCTGATGACCGATACCGGGGTAAACCAGGCCCGCCAAAGGCCCAGACAGACCAGCAGCATGAGGCAGGCGGCCACAGAGAGAATGGGCCGGTAGTGGGAGACGGCGGCAGGGGCGCGCCGGTAGCCGTTGGTTTTCTCATAGAGGAAGGAGAGGGTGTCCTCCTTCAGCGACGGCTCCGCCTGCACCTGATCCAGGGCCTCTTTCAGCACATCATTCACCTGTGTCACCTCCCAGCGTTTCCTTCAGCAGCTGCCGGGCCCGGCCCAGCAGGGTGTAAATGGTATTGACATTCTTGCCCAGAATATGGCCGATTTCCGGGGCGGTATACCCTTCATAATAGTGGAGATAGACCACATCCTTATATTTTGGAGGCAGGGAGAGCACTGCCTCCAGCACCTCCCGGTGCCGGTCTTCCAGTGGGGCTGGCTGATCCAGTACCTGATCCAGGGAGACAGTATTTTTATGAAAAAAGCTTTTGAGCAGATCCTTGCAGGCGTTGATGGTCACGCGGATAAACCAGGCCTTTTCATGCTCAGGGCTTTCAAAGGATGCGCCGCTGAGGACATATTTCAAAAACACCGTTTGAAATATGTCCTCGGTATCGGCATAGTTTTTCAGATGAATCATGCAGAGCCTGCGTACCATGTCGGCATACTGCTCAATGGCCCTGCGTGCCTCTTCCTCGCTGCGCATCTTCCAAAACTCCGTCCTTTATCCGTGTCTTCCTCCGTGATGGCCCCAGCCGCTGCCGTCCATGGGGCGGCTGCTGGAGAAACGGTTGTCACACACGCCGTCTCCGTTCCCATCGGTAAATCCAAGGCCCTGTCCGCCGCAGCCGGTGCCCTGAAGATCGCAAATCCCATCCCCGTCGGCGTCGGTGTAGCGGCAGTTGACGCCAAAGTAGTCGCACACGCCGTCCTGGTCTGCGTCGGTGTACTGGCAGTTGGCGCCGCTTGCGTCGCACAGTCCTTTCCCGGCCCCTAGGCCAAGGCCGTGACCGGCGGCAAAGACGCTGGCGGTGGCGGCGGTGAGCACAAGGGCCAGGGTGAGCGCGGTAGCAAATACTTTTTTCATGGTTCGTTCCTCCGTTTTTGAAATGGTTCAGATTGCTCTTCACCATCAATACGATTGGGGGAGACCAAACCATTCATCCCAGCCAAAAATTTTTGAAAAATTCTTTCTCTCATTGTACCATACTTTTTTGGAAAGGGAAGAGTACGCTTGGGAGAGGGGAGCATCGGACGGTATCCCGGCATACCATGGGGAAAAGGAGGGAGCGCATATGAAAAAACGCAATGCTCGCCCCAGCCTGTTCAGGCGGATTCCCCTGGCTGACCTGCTGCTGCTGGCCTTTATGGCAGTGCTGCTCATGCAGTCGGGGCACAATCTCTTTGTCAACGAGATGGGAAAGGGCGAGTCCACAGCGCTGGACGTTGTAATCCGTACCACAGCGGCTGCAATCTTTGGGTACTTCATCAGCACAGGGGCCGGGAGTGCCGCTGAGAATACCCTTGCCGTTTCCCAGACCAAAATCGGTTTTGCCCTGCCGGAGGAGGGGCAGGCGACTGTCCGCATGGAGGGAGAGGAAGCCCTTACCGGGACGCAGGAAGCGGTGCCTGCATCGGTTGAGGGAAGGGAGGCCCGTACCCACGGCTTTAAACTTGTCACCGTGGGCTTGATCGGTCTGGCGTCCCTGGGGCTTTTGATTATGGCCCGCAATTGCGGACAGGGGTCGCCGGAATCCATGGCCGCCCTGTCACAGCTGCGGGACTTTGTCTCAGGCAGTGTGGGCTACCTCATTGCACACGGTGGGGGAACGTCCAGAACGTAAAAAAGCTCCGTCCATCCCGGACGGAGCTTTTTTTATCGTTATCGTTCATGGTCGAAACAGAGTGTCAGAGGTAACCACGCACATCCACGGCAAGGCGCTCCTCCAGATGGATCAGGCGCTTGGCAATGTCTTTGGAGGTCTCATCGGCGGCCTTATATTCGTTGAGGTATTGGTTGAGAGACTTGACGCCCATGTTGCACCCATCCGTCATCAGCTCGGCGACGGTCTGGTCGGAGGAATCCATGCCCAGCTTGACGTTGGTTTTCATCCAGGACATGCCCTTGGCAATGGGATTGGGATTTTTCCCCTGGTCGTGGTATTGGTGGAGCAGACCCTGGATTTCCCCCTTCAGGGTTTCGTGCTCCTTTTTGCACTGGGACAGGCAGCGCTTGAGCTCCGGGCTGTGTACATAGTCCAGAGTTTCGTCAATGGAGGCAACACCCATCTTGACGCCCGCGTCGCATTCCCGCAGCAGCTTTACGGTATCCTCTTGAATCATATAATTCACTCCTTTTGAAAGATGTGGATAGCATGTCCCGGTTTTCGCCGCTTATACCGGGAATTTCATTCCGGGGGATGGCGGCCTCTTGACAATCCAGGTTCCATCATAGATAATAAAGTCCGAAGTTTTTATGGCAAAGGAGCTGTTTGCCCATGGTGAAAATCAATGACAACTATTTGAAACTGCCCGGCAGCTATCTCTTTTCTGAGGTAGCCCGGCGCATTGCCGCCTATACTGCCGCCCATCCCCAGGCTCAGATTACCAAGCTGTCCATCGGGGATGTGACCCGTCCTCTGGTTCCCGCCGTCATCGAGGCCATGCACAAGGCTGTGGATGAGATGGGCACCGCCGAGGGCTTCCACGGCTACGGCCCGGAGCAGGGCTACCCCTTCCTGCGGGAGGCCATTGCCCAGTGTGACTATGCTGCCCGTGGCATGGACATCCAGGCTGACGAGATTTTTGTCTCCGACGGCGCCAAGAGCGACTGCGGCAACATCGGTGATATTTTCGGCGTGGATAACGTAGTGGCTGTGTGTGATCCGGTGTACCCCGTCTATGTGGACACCAACGCCATGGCCGGCCGGGCCGGTGAGTACCAGGAGGAGCTGGGCAAGTGGAATAAGCTCATCTACATGCCCTGCGTGGAGGCCAACGGCTTCTCTCCCGAGCCTCCCAAGGAGAAGGCAGACATTATCTACCTGTGCTTCCCCAACAACCCCACCGGTGCGGTGGCCAACCGGGAGCAACTGAAGGTGTGGGTGGACTACGCCAATGAGAACGGCTCCGTCATTCTCTATGACTCCGCCTACGAGGCTTTTATTACCCGGGAGGACATCCCCCACAGTATCTTTGAGATTGAGGGGGCCCGGACCTGTACCATTGAGTTCCGCTCCTTGTCCAAGACCGCCGGCTTTACCGGCAACCGCTGCGCCTA
>CAUFAM010000100.1 GCA_959022875.1 uncultured Oscillospiraceae bacterium
CTACTGGGCCCAGCGCTCCTCCCAGGTGGAGGAGACGGCCTCAGATCTGTATGACACCTTTTTAAAAGGCAATGACCAACAGCTGGGTATCCGCTCCTACGGGGCCTGCGTGGACCTTTTGGTGGCTTACTTTTCTTGAACGAAACGCAAGCAAAAGAACTTTATGCAACGCTTCGCTTTGCCTCCATTGGAAACACAGAAAGCCGGCCGTCTATTGAGACGGCCGGCTTATTGCATCATAGAACCTTTGGTAGAGAATTTGCCCGCTCAGGCCACCAGGTCATAGACCAGCCGGACGACCAACAGGGACAGCACCACAAAAAACATGGGCCGGATAATCTTGGCCCCGCCCTTCAGCGCCAGGCTGGAGCCCACATAGTTGCCGGCAATGCCGCAGATGGCGGCGGGAATTCCAATGGCCCACAACACCTTGCCCGCCAGGGCAAAGGTTACCAGAGAGGCCAGGTTGCTGGCAGAGTTGGCCACCTTGGTATTTCCCGAGGCGGTGAGCAGGTCAAACTTACAAAGTCCGGTAAAGGCCAGCATGAGGAAGGTGCCCGCCCCCGGCCCAAAAAATCCGTCGTAGGCGCCGATAACCAGTCCAATGCCCAATGCCATGGACAGCAGCTGCCCCTTAGAAAAAATGTCCGAGTGGTTTTCCGTCCCGAAATTCCGCTTGAAAATCAGAAAAACTGCCATCACCGGCACCACCGCCAGCAGCAGGTAATAGAGTACCTGCTCGGGCATGATCATATTGAGCTTCGCCCCCACCCAGGCGCCCACCAGGGCTCCGATGCCTCCGGCGATGGCGCTGGACATATGGACCTGCCCCCGCTTCAAAAAACGTCCAGTGGCCAGGAAGGTGCCAAAGGCGTTGCCGCACTTGTTGGTAGCGGCGGCGTTATGGGCGGGTAAACCGGCCAGCAGATAGGCCGGAAGGGTGATGAGCCCCCCGCCTCCGGCCACGGAATCCACCAGTCCGCCCAAGAATACCAACGGACAAACAATGATCCAGATTCGAATCAGTTCCGACCATTCCATACTTCTCTCTCCAACCTCTGCCCTCAGGGCTTCGTTTTAATCTCGTCCCAATAGCGCTTTGTCGCCTGTTCCGTCTTGTTGTCCCCATACTGATAGTACGCCGCTCCTGCCAGGTCATAGGGCAGGTACTGCTGCTCCACCCAGTGGTGGGGGTAGCTGTGGGGATATTTATACCCCTGTTCCCGTTCCATGCCGGCGGAGTCTGCATGGACATTTTGCAGCTCCCGGGGAATGTCCCCTACCTTCCCGGCCCGCACATCAGCCATGGCCCGGTCAATGGCCATGCAGGCAGAATTGGATTTTGGGGCCGTGGCCAGCAGAATTACAGCCTCGGCCAAGGGCAGCCTGGCCTCGGGCAGTCCCAGCTGGAGGGCGTTGTCCACGCAGGCTTTTACGATGGGAACTGCCATGGGGTAGGCCATGCCGATGTCCTCGCTGGCCGAGCAGAGGATGCGGCGGATAGCGGTAATCATATCCCCTGCCTCCAGCAGCCGGGCCAAATAGTGAAGGGCCGCGTCCGGGTCAGAACCCCGCAGGGACTTCATCAGGGCGGAGGCGATGTCAAAGTGGGCATCCCCCTCCCGGTCATAGCGCATAGCTGACTTCTGGGCGGCAGTCTGTGCATCATCCAGGGTGACAAGGATTTTTCCTTGCTCCCGTCTGGCCGCATTAAGAAGAAGCTCGATAGCATTCATGGCCTTGCGCACATCTCCCCCGCAGGCGGAGGCAATGTGTTCCCGCACCCCGTCTTCGCAGACCACCTCGCCTCCCAGGCGCTCGCCCATGATGGAAATGCCCCGGTCAATGGCGGGGAGCACCTCCTGGGCGGTAATCTGCTTGAATTCAAAGACCGTGGCCCGGGACAGTACCGCCCCAAACACCGCAAAGAAGGGATTTTCAGTGGTGGAGGCGATGAGGGTAATGCGCCCATCCTCCATAAACTCCAGCAGAGACTGCTGCTGCTTTTTGTTAAAGTACTGGATCTCATCCAGGTACAGCAGCACCCCCTCCGGGGCCAGCAGGGTGCCGATGTCGGCCATAATGTCCTTGATGTCCGAGATGGAGGCGGTCGTGGCATTCAGCCGGTGGAGGGGCCGGTTGGTGCGCTGGGCAATGATGTTGGCCACCGTGGTTTTGCCCGTTCCGGAGGGGCCGTAGAAAATTAAGTTTGGAATGTTCCCGCCTTCCACGATCCGGCGCAAAAGGCCATCCTTCCCTAAAATATGGGACTGCCCCACCACCTCGTCCAGGTTCTGGGGCCGGATCTCGTCCGCCAGGGGACGATATGCCATAGTCATACACTTCCTTCTCGTTCACCGTTATATGGGCTCTCCAGGGCGGCCCCATATCCCTTTAATGCCTTCCGACGCTGCCGCCAGTCAGGCATGAGGGCGTCCATCGCTGCATAAAAACCGGGGCCATGGTCATGGTGGAGAAAATGAATGAGCTCATGGAGGGCCACATAGTCCCTCAGCTCCTCCGGACAGCGGCACAGGGCCGTATTCAGGGTGATATACCCCTGGGCCCAGTGGCAGTTGCCCCACTGGCTTCTCATCTTCCGCAGCTTCAGCTGGGGAAAGGCCACGCCAAGTTCTGCTGCCAAAGGATACACCCGGCAAAGGGCCTCCAGTAACAGCCGATAACATACCTCCCGCGGGGGCTGGGGCAGCAGATCGTGCCTGATCTCCTGGGCCTGCTGCAAATGGCTGAGGATCCAGCCGCTTTTTTCCCGCAAAAACGTCTCGGCACGCACCTGGGGCATGTGCCAGGGGATAGACAGCGCGGCAACACCATCGCGGCCTAAGCGAAGGTTCAGATTTTTCACCCGCTGCCGGCGCAGGACATAAAAAATAGTCCCTTCCGGGGTATCCAGCCGCCGGATGGGCTCTGGAAGCGGCTGTTTCCGCTGTGTCATGTTCTGCCGCCTCCTTCCTTACCGTATCATTATAGCGAAAAGTGGCTGGCCCTGCAATTCTTTTCCCCTGAATCTAAAAATTTTCCCCGTCACCCGGCCGGACAGGCAATCTGTCCCCGGCAAAAGCATACGGTAAAGGGAAATGCTCTGGGGAGGTGGCTGGCTTGGGTCGGATTGTGGGAAAGGCACTCTATCGGGACGCCCTGCTGGGATTGGGACTGCTGTGGATGGCCTTGGCGCTGATACTGTGGCCGGGGGAAGCCATGGGTGCCATGAAAGACGGCCTGATGCTGTGCGGCAATGTGATTCTCCCCTCCCTGTTCCCGTTCTTTGTCCTCTCCTCTCTGGTGGTGGAGCTGGGCATGTCCCGGTATCTGGGGCGGCTGCTGGCACCGGTGATGGCCCCTCTCTTCCGGGTCAACGGCGCTTGTGCCGCCGCCCTGGCGCTGGGCTTTGTGGGCGGCTACCCGGTGGGAGCCCGCACCGCCATCCAGCTCTATCAGAATGGCCAATGCTCCCGCACTGAGGCAGAGCGGCTGCTGGCCTTTTGCAACAACAGCGGCCCCGCCTTTATCTTGGGGGTAGTGGGCGCCGGGGTCTTTGGCAGCGGCCAGGTGGGCCTGCTGCTCTATCTGGCTCACATCCTGGCCTCTCTGGCCGTAGGGCTGATCTTCCGCTTCTATAAGCCCTCCCAGCACCCCAGAACCTTCCGCACGGGCACCGCCCAGTTCCAGGCAGCCAGCTTCCCCGCCGCCTTCACTCATTCCATCACCGGGGCTCTGGCCTCCGCCCTGAACATCTGTGCCTTTGTGCTCTTTTTTACCGTCTTTTTGCGTCTGCTCTCCTATGCCGGCGTGCTGGGTGCGCTGGCCCGGGGGCTTTCCGCCCTGTTCTCCCCCTTGGGACTGAGCGAGCTGTGGGCCAGACGGCTGATGACCGGCCTTCTGGAGGTTTCCTCCGGGGTGTCCTCCCTGACTGACGGCACCTTCACCGGGCGGCTGTCCATGGCGGCATTTATGCTGGGCTGGGCAGGCGTATCCGTCCACTGCCAGGTGCTGGCCTTTCTTGGGGATAGCGGGCTTTCCATGCGCACCTATGTGGTAGGAAAGCTTCTGCACGGCGTGCTTTCCTCTATTATCGCCGCTGCACTCTGCGCCCGTTTCCCTCTGAGCGGGCCGGTTTCCTACTATCTCATGGAGCAGACGGAAGCCATCGCACATCTGGATTTTCACCAGGCCCTTACCATCTCTGCGGCCTCCGCCTGGGCCATGTGGCTGCTGTTTTTGGCTCTGGCGGTCTATGTGGTGAAAAAAAGCAGTGGAAAACCCGCCCGGAGTGTAGTATAATAAAGAAACACTCGAGATAAGGAGGGATTCCCATGGGCCTGTTTCAAAAGGGGATCGAACCCCGCTGCGCCTACTGTGCCCACGGCCGGGAACTGGATGACGACCAGATCCTATGCCCGAAAAAGGGAGTCATGGCCGCAGGCTCCCATTGCCGCCGCTTTAAATATGACCCCCTGCGGCGCACGCCTCCCCGTCCTACCAAAATTGCCGGTACCGGACTGAGCGACGAAGACTTTAAACTGTAAAAAACATCTGTAAAGGGAGAACCTTTACAGATGTTTTTTCTTTCTTATTTCCCCCCGCCCCGACAATATTCTCCCCTGTTCACCGCTCTTTCGGGCGAAGGATGGGGACAAGGGATGATTTCTGCGATATATTTTTCTTCCCTCCCACCTCCAGACACTATATAATGTGGCCGTAAATTCATTTTATGGAAGGAAGATACCATATCATGGAATTAAAAATTGCCACCCGGCGCTGTGAGGACCCCACGGGAACCCCCAGGCTCTTTCACTACTACTTAACGGTGGACCAGGTGGAGACCGCCCGCTTTTCCTGCGAAAATTACGGGGTGCGCATCGCAGAAGAAGCAGGAGAAGAAACCTGCTGCCCTGCCCTCACCACCAGCGCGGCCCGCATCGACCAGCTGATGACCCTTTTGGTAGACAACAAAGTGGGTCCGGCAGGGCTGGAAGATGTGGTGGAAGACTGGCTGTAAGCCGTTGAAAGAAGCCCCTTTTCTCCGGGGCACAGAAACTTCTATAAAATTCAGCCGGGCGGCCCGCACAGGCAGTCCACCCGGCTTTTGTAAAGGGGAGAAGATTTACTTTTTATGTTTGCCGTCCAGCTTCTGGAGCAGCAGCACCAGCAGGGCAATGACACCCAGCACTACAAAGATTCCCAGCATACCCTGCCCCATCATTTCCAGGGCCATCATGATGTTTTCATTCATTTTCCTTTCCTCCTATCAGCCCAGGTTGGCAAAGTACTGAAGCACTACGCCGCCGGCCACAACCGAGGCGATCTGGCCGGATACGTTGGCGGCAATGGCATGCATGAGCAGGTGGTTTTGAGAATCCGCCTCCTGACCCAGCTTCTCGATCACACGGGCAGACATGGGGAAGGCAGAGATTCCCGCCGCACCCACCATGGGGTTAATCTTATTCTTGGGGGTGAACAGGTTGAGCAGCTTAACAAATAGCACGCCCACCACACAGTCCAGCACTAAA
>CAUFAM010000101.1 GCA_959022875.1 uncultured Oscillospiraceae bacterium
AAACGCAGCCATAACCTGGCCCAGCAGCCATCGCACCGCGGCGGGTGTCTCCTCCTCCGGCGTGGTCACCAATGTGGATGCCGGCTCCTCTGAGCAGGTCATCACCATTACCGCCAGCTGGCAGGGCCTGAGCGCCAGCTGCTTTGTGGTCTGCACCCCTGCCCAGCGTATTGGCACGGTCCATGACGCGGAGCTGGGACTGAACGTCCGCTCTGGTCCCGACACCTCCAACTCCATCATCGGCAGCTTAAAGGACGGCAATACCGTGGCTGTCCTGGGAGAGGAAAACGGCTGGTACCGGGTAGTCTTTGCTGACAGCAAGGGCCAGGCGATTACCGGCTATGTATCCGGCAGTTATCTTTCCGTAACCCCTTAATCCTTTGAATCAGGAGATGAGTTTATTGAAAGTTCTGATCCTCGGACCAAAATCCAGATACGATGCCTATGCCCCTGCATTTCTTTCCCAGCTCCCCCTTGAGCTTGCTTTTCTGGAACAGTATCCCAACACAGAGCAAGCTGCCCGGCAAAATGCAGATGCCCGGTGTCTCCTGGTGGATGCCATTACCCCTGTAAGCGCAGATTTAATGGATTTGCTGCCCCAGCTGAAGATGATCCACTCGGAAGGAGTTGCCTTCAACTGCATCGACCTGGAAGCGGCCCGGCAGCGCGGCATCTATGTGTGCCACAACAAGGGCTGCAACGCCTCCTCGGTGGCGGAGCACACTGTCATGCTCATGCTCATGGCCCTGCGCCACGGCATCACCGGACATCAGGCCGTTCTGGCGGGTAGACAGTTTGAAATGAAGCAGGCCGTCATGGTTTCCAAGGCTCCGGAGCTGGGCGAGCAGACGGTCGGCCTCATCGGCTTTGGTGACATCGGTCAGGCCACTGCCCGGCTGCTGCGCCCCTTTGGCTGTCGGCTTTTCTACTACACTGCACACCGCCGTCCCCCGGAGGTGGAGGCCGAGTTGGGCACGAGCTATCTCCCCCTTGATGAGCTGGCCTCCCGCTGCACCATTCTCTCCCTCCACTGTGCGGTGAACGACCAGACCCGGCACATCATCAACGGCCCTCTGCTGGAAAAGGTCCCACGGGGTACCATTCTGGTCAATACAGCCCGCGGCGAATTAATTGACGATCTGGCCGTGCGCCGTGCCCTGCTGGATGGGCGCCTGGGCGGTATTGCCATAGACACCCTTTACCCCGAACCCACTCCTGCGGACCATCCCCTGGTGGCCCTTCCCCCCGAGGTGGCTGACCGGGCTGTGTACAGCCCCCATCTGGGTGGAAATACCGGCGGTTCCTTTGCCCAGGGCCATGAAAACATGTGGAATTCGGTACGGCTGATTCTGGAAGGTCAGCGCCCCAACTTTATTGTCAACGGCTTATAAAAAGCGGGCCGGACGCCGCCCCGCCAGAGAAAACCGTCACAGATGCCGGAATTCCCGGCTTCCCACTGACCATATTCTCTGCGCGGACTGCGCGTCCGGCCCTTTTTAGTCTTTAGAACAGTCGACTATAAATTGTCCTTGGGGACAAATTACTTCATGCCGTTCTCGTAGGACTCAATCATCTTCTTGACCATCTGGCCACCCACGGAGCCGGCCTGCTTGCTGGTCAGATCGCCATTGTAGCCCTGCTTCAGATTGACGCCCACCTCGTTGGCGGCCTCCATCTTGAACTTGTTCATAGCCTCGCGGGCATTGGGAACCATAGTCTTCTTACTACTGGACATAGTGTGTCTCTCCTTTTTTGATTGACTTGTTTTTGAAGTCGGATGGAACATCCAACACTATCATTGCCTCAGACCCGGAAGATATACACGGCGTTCATTTCCTAATTCTGTCAATTTTTTGGGTTGCTCCATACCCGTTAAAATTTTTACAAATAGGGGTTGACAGACAGGGCGTCGGATGGTATAGTAATCTCACAGTTAGTTATAGCTAACCAAACCGGAGCAAGGCGGGCAGCCCGCCATTCTTTCTCCCTTGGAGTTAGTTATATCTAACTTCAGACCATCCCATCCGTTTCATCCAACACCCAGGAAAGGAGCACATACCAATCATGAATCAACTGGCAATCGTCTATTGGAGCGGCACCGGCAACACAGAAGCCATGGCCAACTGCATTGCTCAGGGCGCTGAAGAGGCAGGCGCTCAGGTGCAGCAGATGGGCCCATCGGACTTTTCCTCAGGCCGGCTGTCTGAATTCAATGTCATCGCATTCGGCTGTCCCGCAATGGGTGCCGAGGTTCTGGAAGAGATGGAGTTTGAACCCATGTTCGCAGAACTGGAACACTCCCTCAGCGGCAAGAAAATTGCCCTGTTTGGTTCCTATGGCTGGGGAGACGGCCAGTGGATGCGCGATTGGTGTGCCCGGTGTATGGATGCCAACGCCAATCTCTTTGATCCCCAAGGACTGATGGTCAACGAAACCCCCGACGATGACGCCCAGGATAGCTGTCGTGCCCTGGGACGGGCACTGGCCACCTGGTAACGCTCAACATCCTCCTCCCTTTATTACTACCTCCCTACTTCCCTACTTCCCCAAGTTCCCCCCACACGGCTGCCGTGTGGGGGGAACCCCTATCCCTCACATTTACAACGGAAAGGAGCCTCTCATGGTACAATCCTTTGAAGCCACCTTGGTCAGACAATGTGCCCTCACCCTTGCTGGTATGAAACCGGGAAGTTTGTTTTGTCTTACCCACCCGGACTTGTCCGTTATCCGAACTCAGGCCGCAGAGTGGAACACCCGGCTTCACCCCCTGGGACTCCGTGTCAAGGTGCTTCTGGAACGTCCAGCGAACCGCTCGGCGCTGATCTATGTCTACCGCCCCCATCAGCTCAGGAAGCTGCTCTCCCTGCCGGAAAGCCAGTCATTTCTGTCCCGCATGGGCTATCGCTCCGGCGACACAGATCTTCTCCTGGAACAGCTGGGCCGCCGGCTGTGGGCTCAGGAGGACTTCCCCCATGAGATCGGCATCTTTTTAGGCTACCCCCTGCGTGATGTCATTGGTTTTATTGAGCACCGGGGACAGAACTTTACCTGCTGCGGCCTCTGGAAATCCTACGGGAATCCCGAAGCCATGAAAAAGTGCTTTGCTTGCTACCGCACCTGCATCAACTCTTATATACAGCGCTACGAACAGGGAACTCCCATCGAAGCCCTGGCCGTCCCGGCATAAAAACGTCCCTGGGAAATCCCAGGGACGTTTTTATGCATTCATATTTTGTTTTCCCAGTGCATGGGCCTTGATCTTCTCAAAGGATTCATCGCTGAGATCATGCTCAATTTTACAGGCGTCTGCCGCGGCAACCTCCTCGCTCACCCCAAGCTGGACCAAAAACCGGGTCAGCAGTTTGTGCCGGGTATAGATCCGCCGGGCAATCTCTTCTCCGGGAGGCAGGAGGGTAATATACCCCTCTCCATCCATTTCTATATATCCGTTTTCCCGCAGCCGCTTCATGGCAACGCTGACGCTGGGCTTGGAATAATCCAAATAATGAACCACATCAATGGAACGCACCATGCCCAACCGCTCTTTTAAAACCAAAATCGCCTCCAAATAATCTTCGGCGGACTCGTGAATATTCATCAACCATGCCCCTTTATCCGTCTGATTTGTTCAAGATTATCACAGACCATAAAAAAAATCAAGAAAATCCCCTTCAGGCCTTGACATCTCACGTGGACGGTGCTAAACTGAGCACACGTCAGGTTAGTTTTCTCTAACCCCCCGGGATCGTCCGGTTTCTTTTTTCTCCATAGGTTAGTATCTGCTAACCTCCGGAAGCTGCGGAAGATCCCCAGCCAAACAATAGTTAGGTGAATGAAATGACTTTATTGGAAGCTTTGGAAGGAACGGAATATATTGTACGGAAGATCGACACCGATGATGAGGAGCTTGACGCCTTTTTGTTCTCTCTGGGCTGCTATGCCGGAGAGCCTATTACCGTTATTTCCCATCTGAAGGGCGGCTGTGTGGTTTCCATCAAGGATGGGCGGTATAACATCGACCGGCAGCTGGCCCAGGCCATTACCATCTGATCCATCTGCACAAATTTCTTCTGTCTTACTGCGCGCCTCGGTTAGTCTAGAATAACCAAAGTGTGTTGTAATATCACATTGTGAGAGTGCTGTTTATTAAGGAGGAACCATTTATGCGTATTGCCTTAACTGGCAACCCAAACTCCGGCAAAACAACCATGTATAACGCCCTCACCGGGCGCAATGAAAAGGTTGGCAACTGGGCCGGCGTGACGGTAGAAAAAAAGGAACACCTGATCCGAAAGAACTACTCCAGCGGCAGCGAGGAACTGGTGGCTGTGGATTTGCCCGGCGCCTACTCCATGTCTCCCTTTACCTCTGAGGAGAGTATTACCAGCTCCTATGTAAAGCACGAACATCCCGATGCCATCATCAACATTGTGGATGCCACCAACCTGAGCCGCAGTCTGTTCTTCACGACCCAGCTGCTGGAACTGGGCATCCCCGTGGTGGTTGCCCTAAACAAGAGCGATATCAATGTAAAAAAGCAAACTGTCATTGATGTAGCGTCTCTCTCCGCCAAGCTGGGCTGTCCCGTGGTGGAAACCGTCTCCACCGCCGCGGAAGGGCTGAAGGCCGTAGTGGATGCCGCTGTTGCACAAAGCGGTAAAATCCAAAGAGCTCCTTATGTCCAGGGCGACATTGATCTGACTGACAAGAAGGTTGTGGAGGAAGCCGACCGTAAGCGTTTCGCGTTTGTCAATTCCCTGGTCTCCCAGGTGGAGAAGCGGAAGGTCCTCACCAAGGACAAGGGCACGGGGGACGCCATTGACGCCGTGCTGACCAACAAGTTCCTGGGCATTCCCATCTTTGCCGTGGTCATGTTCCTGGTGTTCCAGATCTCGCAGGTCTGGGTGGGTCCGCTGATTGCGGACACGCTGGTGGCCTGGATCGAGACCTTCCAGGGCTACGTCGGCGAGGTGCTGCTGGCTGACGCCAACCCTCTGCTGACCGCGCTGCTGGCCGACGGCATCATCGGCGGCGTGGGCGCCGTGGTTAGTTTCCTGCCCCTGGTGATGATCATGTATTTCCTCATCGCCCTGCTGGAGGACTGCGGCTACATGTCCCGTGTCTCCGTGGTACTTGACCCCATCTTCAAAAAGGTGGGCCTGTCCGGTAAGTCTGTGATTCCTTTCGTCATTGGCACCGGCTGTGCTATTCCCGGTGTCATGGCCAGCCGTACCATCCGCAACGAGCGGGAGCGTCGGGCCACCGCCATGCTGACCCCCTTCATGCCCTGCGGCGCCAAGATCCCCGTCATCGCTCTGTTTGCCGGTGCCTTCTTTGATGACGCAGGCTGGGTAAGCTTCACCATGTACTTTACCGGTATCGTCCTGATCTTCCTGGGCGCTCTGCTGGTCAACAAGATTGCCGGCTACAAGGCCAGAAAGTCCTTCTTCATCATGGAGCTGCCGGAATACAAGGCCCCCTCCCTGTGGGGCGCCTTTAAGTCCATGT
>CAUFAM010000102.1 GCA_959022875.1 uncultured Oscillospiraceae bacterium
TCGGCCTTGGCCTTGTTCAGATAGGAGTTGAAGTCGGAGTTGTTGGTGGGGAAGGAGTCGGTGATGACCTTGCCGCCGGCGGCCTCAAAGGCGGTCTTGAAGAAGGCGATCAGACCCTGGTCGTACTCGTTGCCCGCCTCGCCCAGACAATAGGCGGTCTTGGCCTGGAACTTATCCATGGAGAAGTTGGCCAGAACAGTGCCCTGGAAGGGATCCAGGAAGCAGATGCGGAAGTAGTAGTCGTTGCCGGCGGTGACGTTGGGGTTGGTGCAGGTCACGCCGATGGCGGGGATCCCGGCATTGCCGAAGGTGGGGCCGGCGGCGATGGACACGCCGGAACCGTAGGAGCCCAGCACCAGGGCCACGCCCTCACTTACCAGCTGAGAGGCGGCGGTGGGAGCCTTGTCGGTGGAGGAACCGTTGTCGGCGTAGACCAGCTGGACCTGATACTCCTCGCCGCCCACGGTGACGGTGGGAGTCTCAGAGTTGGCAAACTGCATGCCCAGCATTTCCTTCTTGCCGCCGGAGGCGGAGTCGCCGGTGGCGGGCTCAAAGACGCCGATTTTGACCACCTTGTCGCCAGCGGCCGCGGAGCTGCCGGTGCTGGCGGCGCCGCTGGAGGCGGCACTGCCGGAAGAGGTATTTCCTCCGCCGCAGCCGGCCAAGAGGCTGAGCATCATGGCAGCGGAAAGAGCGCTTGCAAGAAACTTTTTCATCATTCTTACTCCTTTTCCAAGTAGGATGCTCGCGCGTGATTGCTGCAAAGTGTTCTTGCAGCAAATACACTTGTGCGCGAATATGGTGACATTATACCTTGTTGCTTTGGAAAAAGCAATACAAATTTGCAAAGTATTTTCAGCAAAGTTGCAAAATTACGGTTGCCAGGCAGAAAAGAACGGGCGGAAGAACGCAAGATATAGGAAAACACCGTATAATTTATTCTATCTTTTGTGTCTGGAAACAAAAACCAGCGTCAAATATCCGATACTTTCGTATAAATTAGCGAAATAAAGTGCCGGGAAGGAAAATTACTTGTAATTTGTTTACAGTAAGCGTATAATCGTCTATAACAAACGGACAATTGAACAGGCCAGTTGATGTCCGCAGGGAAGCGGCCCATATCATAGGGACCCACCGACGGTGTAACGCTCTCAGGTACGAGGACTGCGGACGGATGGCGCTCTGGAGACACCCGCCTGTGCGGGGGCCGAAGGTGCAAAGCGGCGGAACTTCCGCCGTCAATCTCTCAGGCAAAAGGACAGAGACAGCAGAGCCGGGCAGGATTGCGTAGGAACCTGACCGGGGTGCGGTCATTATTTTGAACAGAGGGGTTTGGCATCGGGCCGGACTCCTCTGTCTGTTTGCTTCAGATTGTATGAGAGAGGATGGATCAGCATGATGGAAATGATCACTACGGTCAACAGCGCGATCAACGGCTTTGTGTGGGGCCCGGTTATGTTGGCGCTGTTGGTGGGCACCGGCGTATTTCTCACCTGCCGCACCGGCTGGATTCAGGTGCGCCGGTTCGGCTACATTATGAAAAATACCATAGGTTCGCTGTTTCGTAAGTCTGAGAAGGACCACGGCAGCAACCTTTCCCCCTTCCAGGCAGTGACGACTGCTCTGGCGGGCACGGTTGGTACCGGCAACATTGCCGGCGTGACCGGCGCCATTTTTATCGGCGGTCCCGGCGCGGTCTTCTGGATGTGGGTGTCGGCCTTTTTCGGCATGTGCACCAAATTCGCAGAGATCGCTCTTGCTCTGGAGTACCGGGTGACCGACGAAAACGGCACCCACAAGGGTGGCCCCATGTACTACATTGAGCGGGGCCTTGGCAAGAGCTGGAAGCCCCTGGCAGTACTCTTTGCCATCCTGGGCGGCCTGGCTTCCTTCGGCATCGGCAACATCGCCCAGTCCAGTGAGATTGCCGGTGCGATGAACGGAATGTTCGGCATGGACCCCATGGTCACCGGTGTTGTGCTGGCAGTCATTGTGGCCGTTGTGGTCATCGGCGGCGTCAAGCGGATCGGCCAGGTGGCCTCCTACCTGGTGCCCTTTATGGCCATATTCTATATCCTGGCCGGCGTGGTCGTGATCATCATGCGCATTGGCGATGTCCCCGGCGTGCTGGCCAATATCGTAAGCAGTGCCTTCAGCTTTGAGTCTGTGGGCGGCGGTGTGTTCGGTTATGCCATTATGGTGGCGATGAAGCAGGGCTTTGCCCGCGGTGTGTTCTCCAATGAGGCCGGTCTCGGCTCCGCTCCCATTGCCCATGCCGCTTCCTCCACCGATGAGCCTGTGGAGCAGGCTATGTGGGGCGTATTTGAAGTGTTCATTGATACCATTATCATTTGTACCATCACGTCCCTTACGGTGCTGCTGTCCGGGCTGGAACTGGGCGAAGCTGCCCTGGCTACCTATACCTCCAACGGTGCTGCGGCGGTGAAGGCCTTCAACACCATCCTGCCCGGCGAGGTGGGCGGCCTCATTATCCAGATCAGCCTTCTGTTTTTTGCCCTGTCCACCATTCTGGGCTGGAGCTATTACGGCGAGCGCTGCTGGGGCTATCTGACGGGGGATAATAAGATAGTAAAAGGCCTCTATAAAGCTGCCTTCGTGCTCATGTGTGTGGTAGGTTCCACCGGCTCCGGCAAGCTCATGTGGAGCATTGCCGATACCTTGAACGGCATGATGGCCATTCCCAACCTCATCGGCCTGCTGGCCCTGTCCGGCGTGGTGGCCAGACTGAGCCGGGACTACTTTGGCAAGACAATCAAAAAATAATATTTCTGAAACCGCCTTGACCGGCGGCCCTACAAAGGGCCGCCGGTATTTTTTTGCATATGGCCGGGCCTGGCCTCATATAGATGGGACAAAGGCGGGTGAAGGTATGCAAAAGACAACGGAGAGCCAGGCATTCTGCCAGGCAGTGCGGGCACTGCCTCTGCGCTTGCAGCATGAGGCAATGACGCTGAGTGAGGAGGAACAGGGACAGGTAGAGGAGCTGCGCCTGCGGACAGGCTGGCCCATGACCGCCCTGCTGCCTGGTGGGGAACGGTTGCTGGGAGGTGCGCCGGTGGAGAGCCGGGAGCTTCAGCAGCTTTTGGAGATTGCCAGCCAGGCTTCGGTTCATAGGGTGTTGGACCAGGTGCGTCAGGGCTATCTGACCATCCAAGGCGGGCACCGCATCGGCCTGTGCGGCACTGCTACCATGGAAGCAGGGCATATCCATACCTTGTATGGGCTGTCCTCGGCCAGTATCCGCATTGCCCGGCAGAAGAAGGGGGCCTGCACCCCGGTTTTGGACGGGCTGTGTCCGGGGGGACGGCTGCAGGATACGCTGATCCTCTCGCCACCCGGCCTGGGGAAAACCACACTGCTGCGGGATTTGATCCGGGCGGTGTCCTGGGGAGAGGGGTGCTGTCCCCTGCGGGTGTCCTTGGCCGATGAGCGGGGGGAGGTGGCCGCCCTGTTTCGCGGTACCCCGCAGCTGGAGGTGGGGCCCCGCACCGATGTAGTAGAGGGATGCCCTAAGGCCCAGGGCCTTATGCTCCTTCTGCGGGCCATGAATCCCCAGGTGCTGGCGGTGGATGAGATTACCGCTCCGGAGGACGTGGCCGCCCTGGAGATGGCGGCAGGCTGCGGGGTTACCCTGCTGGCCACGGCCCACGGGACGGGGCGGGGGGATCTGGAGCGAAGGCCGGTATACCGGGCAATGCTGGAGAAGGGACTGTTTCATTTTTGCGTGGAAATCCGGCGGGACGGAGAAGAGCGCAGGTATCAGATTGAGGAGTTGAGGTAGATGGTACAGATGATAGGCGCGGCGCTGCTGGCTGCGGGGTGTGGGTATTTGGGGTTTCAGGCGGCGGAGGGGCTGCGCCGGAAAAGCCGGAGTTTACGGCAGGCGGCCCAGGCCCTGAAGCTGATGGAGAGGGAATTGGCCATAGGTTCGCCTCCTCTTATGCAGCTGCTGGAACGAGGGGCACAGCGCAGCACCGGCCCGGCCAGGGCGCTGCTGGAGGGCTGCGCCAAAGGACTGGACCGGTTGGAACAGGAGGATTTTTCCACGCTCTGGCGCAGGCAGGTGGCCGGGTGGAAGGAACTAGGTGGGGAGGGACAGGCTGCCCTGCTTCCTTTGGGCGAGATCCTGGGCCGCTATGATGGGCAGTCTCAGCGGGAGGCCATGGCGGCGGCGGCCCAAAGACTGGAGGAGTTGGCGCAGCGCGGGGAGGAGGAACAGAGACGGCAGGGCCGGGTCTATCAGGTGCTGGGCCTATCGGGCGGAGCATTTCTGATTATTTTACTGCTGTAAGCAGGGAGAGCCTCAAAACGAATACCAAAGAAGGTAGGGAAGTACATTGGACGTGGATCTGATTTTTAAAATTGCCGCCATCGGTATTTTGGTGGCGGTACTCAACCAGGTGCTCAGCCGGGCAGGGCGGGACGAGCAGGCCATGATGACCACCCTGGCGGGGCTGGTGGTGGTGCTGATGATGGTAGTGCGAGAAATTGCCAGTCTTTTTGACCTGGTGAAAACCTTGTTTGGGTTATGATGGAGGCTATGATCAAGCTGGCCGGAGTTGCGGTGACGGCGGTGGTGTTCAGCGGCGTGCTGCGGAAAAACACACCGGAGCTGGCCCTTCTGCTGACTATGGCCGCCGGCATCTGGATGCTGACTCTGGTAGCCGACGGCCTGGGGGCGGCGGTGGAGCTGATGGAGGAACTGGCCTCCCAGGCCGGGGTATCCGAAGTGCTGCTGGAACCGGTGGTCAAGACGGTGGCCCTGTCCATTCTGACGAAGCTCACGGCGGAAATCTGCCGCTCGGCAGGAGAGAACGGGGTGGCGGCCTTTGTAGAGACGGCGGGAACGGTGCTGGCTCTGGCGGTTGCCCTGCCTCTGGTGCGGGCGGTGGCCCAGCTGATGGGGGAGTTGCTGGTATGAAGCGGGTGGTGATTATTTTGTGTTTGTCGGCGCTGTGTGTATTTCCCAGCCTGGGTGCGGAATTTTCTGTATCCGGCTTGGACCAGGTGATGGAGCAGGCGGAAGAGTACGGCGTGGAGACCCAGGGAGACCTGGAGCAGGGAATGGGCAACCTTATTTCAGACGCTGCCCGGCAAATAGGGCAGCTGCTTCGTGCAAGCGTGGCCACGGGGCTGAAGCTGATGGCGGTGGTGCTGATGTGCGGCTTGGCAGAACGTGCCACAGCCCAGGGTTCAGAGGTAGGACTGTCGGCGGTGACCATTGCCGGGGCACTGGCCATCACTGCATTGACTATGACGGATATGTCGGTGATGATCGGCCTGGGCCGGGAGACACTGGGGAAGATGGAGGGCTTTTCCTCGCTTCTGCTGCCGGTTATGGCCGTGCTCACAGCGGCGACCGGAGGAATTACCGCAGCAGCGGTCCGCCAAGGGGCAACGGTCCTGTTTTCCCAGCTTCTTATGACTGCGATGGACAGGCTCCTGATCCCTATGGTGTA
>CAUFAM010000103.1 GCA_959022875.1 uncultured Oscillospiraceae bacterium
GTTTGTCTCCGCCCTGTCCCAGGGCCTGCACATCTATGAGCACACGCCGGTGCGGGAGCTGGTGGGCACCACCGCCATAACCGACCGCGGCAGGATCCGCGCAAAGAAAATCATCGTCACCACCCACTTTCCCTTCCTCAACAAGCACGGCAGTTATTTTCTAAAGCTGTACCAGCAGCGCTCCTATGTCATTGCCCTGGATGGGGCCCAGCAGGTGGACGGCATGTATATTGACGGGGCGGAACATGGGCTCTCCTTCCGCAATTACGGTAATCTGCTGCTGGTTGGCGGGGGCGGACACCGCACTGGAAAAAAGGGCGGCGCATGGCGGGAGCTTCAGGCCTTTGCCGCCAAATACTATCCCAAGGCAGTCCAGCGCTACCAATGGGCCACCCAGGACTGTATGAGCCTGGACGGCGTGCCCTATATCGGCCTCTACTCCGCTTCCACGTCCAATCTCTATGTGGCCACCGGCTTCAACAAGTGGGGCATGACCTCCTCCATGGCCGCCGCCATGATTTTAAGCGACCTGGTGCAGGAGAAGAAAAACCCCTATGCCGATGTGTTTTCCCCCTCCCGCTCCATCCTCCGTCCCCAGCTGGTCGTCAACGGCGTTGAAGCCGTGGTCAGCCTGCTCACCCCCACCGCCAGGCGCTGCCCCCACTTGGGCTGCGCGCTGAAGTGGAACCCCCAGGAACACACCTGGGACTGCCCCTGCCATGGTTCCCGCTTCACACAAACGGGAAAACTCATTGACGGCCCGGCCACCGGCGACTGGAACCCATAACTGCCCCGGCAGCGCCGGAATAGTCCGCCCATTTGCCTCATTTTGGCGTCCGATCCCCTTTGGTATTTGTGCAATACTACTATCCAAATCATGGAAATTGTGATATAATGTTGTTGGCTATATGGAAATTTTCTGCAAAAACGCACAGAAGCCGCACATTTCCCCGCTGTGTGGTTCCTGGGCGGACAGTTTTCAATGGCACACTATATCAGGGAGGTATTGCACATGGGCGTTTCTCTTTCCGTCTCCCAGGCGGATGCCGTGCTGCGCGCACTGAAGGAAGACTACCGTGTCTACGCACCGAAACGGTTTCCCAAACAGGGCCGCTACTCCGATACCGATATTATCCGGTATGCGGAAGTGGATACCTTTGCCGACATTGTCTGGGATACCAAGTCCGACTATCCAGCCAAAGAAGTCATCACTCCCATCCAGTAGGCCATTTTTTTTACCGAAGATGAATACCGTGCCAGCAAAGCCAAACAAAAGCCCATTCTCCTGCTGGCCCGCCCCTGTGACATCAACGCCCAGCGGATTCAGGCCCGCATCTACGCCGGAAACGGCGGTTATGACGACCTGTACTACACCCGGATCCGGGAGCTGGTGAAGTTTGCTGTCATGGACTGCAACGGCGGTGACGACACCTGCTTCTGCGTGTCCATGGGAACCAACCGCACCGACGACTACGCCCTGGCCCTGAAGTTCTCCCCAGAGGGGCTTCTGGCGGAGGTAGCCGATGAGACTCTGTCCCCCTATTTTCGGGACATGCCCCAGGCCGATTACACCCCTGCCTTTGTGGAGAAAAATGAATTGCAGCTCACCGTCCCAGACCTCAGCGACAAGGCGGTGCGCCTGGCCCTTAAGAAGCACCCCATGTGGCAGGAGTACAACAGCCGCTGCATCTCCTGCGGTGCCTGCACCGTGGCCTGCTCCACCTGTACCTGCTTTACCACCCGGGACATCATCTACGGCGACAACCCGGAGGTGGGCGAACGCCGCCGGGTGACCGCCTCCTGCCAGATTTCCGGCTTTGATCAGATGGCCGGCCAGAGGGAGTTTCGCGCCACCGCTGCCGACCGTATGCGCTACAAGGTGCTCCACAAGTTCCACGACTATAAGGCCCGGTTTGGCGGGGAGCACATGTGCGTGGGCTGTGGCCGCTGCACCCACCGCTGCCCCGAGCTGATCTCCATTACCGCCACCGTCAGCAAAGTCAGCGCCGCCGTGGAAGAGATCAAGGCTTCCATGGCCAACTCATGAAAGGAGGTCTGCACCATGATGAATCCTGTTCAGCCCCAGGCCTGTACCATTCTGAACGTAAAAAAAGAAAGCCTTCATGAGTGGACCTTCCGGGTGGCCAGCGACGCCAAGCCCGCCCACGGACAATTTATGCAGCTGTCCATCCCCATGATCGGCGAGGCCCCCATCTCTGTCTCCGCCCAGGGGGACGGATGGCTGGAGTTTACCATCCGCGCCGTAGGCAAGGTCACCGATGTAATCTTCCAGAAGCAGGCCGGAGACACCCTGTTCCTGCGCGGCCCTTACGGCAAGGGCTGGCCTGTGGAGCAGTTCCGGGACAAGCACCTGGTGGTCATTACCGGCGGCACCGTCCTGGCTCCTGTACGCTCCCTGCTCCATATGCTGGCCCAGACCCCCGGCTATGTCCGGTCGGTCCACCTGATCTGCGGCTTCAAAAACGCGGAGGGCATCGTATTTCACAACGAGCTGGAGGATTGGAAGCAGCGCTTCTCCACCATTTATACCCTGGACAACGGCACGCTGGAGGGCTGGCGCACCGGTATGGTCACTGCCTTTGTGCCGGAGATCCCCTTTGCCTCCTTTGGGGGCGACTATGCCGTGGTAGTGGTGGGCCCGCCGCCCATGATGAAGTTCACCGGCCTGGCCCTGCTGGATCACGGCGTGGAGGCGGAAAAGATCTGGATGAGCTTTGAGCGTAAAATGTCCTGCGCCGTGGGCAAGTGCGGCCACTGCCGCATCGACGAGGTATATGTCTGTCTCGACGGTCCGGTGTTCCCCTATACCGTAGCCCGGGACCTGGTGGACTGAGAAAGGAGGGGTCAGAGGATGAACCAGGACATTAACATCAAAAAGGTCCGGCTGAACTGCTACCGGCAGTCCAAGGTGCCCGGCCAATTCATGCTGCAGATGCGCGTGCCCGGCGGAACGGTGGACGCCAAGTATCTCAGCTACGTAGAGCACATCGCCAAAACCTGGGGCGACGGCACCTTCCACTTGGGTACCCGGCAGAACTTTGACATACCCGGCATCCCTTACGAAAATATCCCAGCCGTCAACGCCTATCTGGAGACGTACATCAAGGAAGTGGATGCCGAACTGTGCAACGTGGACATGGATACCATCGCCCACGAACCCCATCCCTGGGATCCCACGGAGGGCTACCCCACCATCGGCGCACGCAACATCACCGCCTGCATTGGCAACTACCACTGCATCTGCGGCAACTGCAACACCTTTGAGCTGGCCCGGAAGATCGAGCCTACCGCTCCAACTTCAATGTCAAGCCTCTCTCCATGCACCACACCGCCGGTCCCAAAGAGTAACCTAAACCCGCAGCAGCGCCCCCGAACCATAGGTTCGGGGGCGCTTGTGTTATGTCCGACTGCTTTCTTTCCCTTTCCTGGGTTCAAATTGGGTTAAGGGGATCCAGGCTTCGTTTACATTAGCCGCGGCGGGATACATAGGACCGGCTGATGCCGCACTGCCCCGCAATTTCCCGCTGGGTTCGGGGCGTCCTTCCATCCAGTCCGTAGCGCATGGTAATGATGGTGCGCTCCCTGGGGGTCAGACAGGTCTTGACGCAGCTGCGCACCTTGACGCAGGCATCCCGGGTATCCAGATCCTCCAGCATATTGTCATCCACCGCGATGACATCCATAAGGGAGAGCGACCCTCCCTCCCCCGCCGCCTCCAGCGTATCTGCCAAGGACACCTCACCCTGGAGTTTGCGCTGGGATCGGAAGTGCATGAGGATCTCATTTTCAATGCACCGGGATGCGTAGGTGGCCAGGCGCACGTTTTTATCCGATTTGAAGGTAGAAATTCCCTTGATCAGCCCAATTGTCCCAATGGAAATCAGATCATCCTGATCTCCGGTCTGGGCATAGTATTTTTTTACAATGTGGGCCACCAGCCTGAGGTTATGCTCCACCAGGACGTTCCGGGCCTCCAGGTCGCCCTGGGCACACCGCTCCAGATACTCTTTCTCCTCCGCCGCTTTCAGGGGCCTGGGGAAGGAACCTCCGCCCCCGGACAGGCGCAGGGTAAAGAAAATCCCATTCATCATTAGATAGACTACGGGGGACAACATGATTCAACACCTCCGCCCCAGCTTATTCCCCGCCGGCCCGTCCCTATGTACCAAAAAACGCCCGGACATAAATCTGTCCGGGCGTTTTTCCCTTACTTGCTGGCCAGCACTGCCTCTTTCAGCCGCTGCAAATCTTCCATCCCAGGATGGGCCAGGGCGCGGTCAAAGTTTTCCAGCATGACCTGCCTGCGGGGGCTATCCTCCATCTTCTCATAGCGGCGGCGAACACTGTCAGGCATTTTCCCTTGACACATATATTCTCCTACCACCCGCACGTCCTGGGGGATATCCTCCTTGACCATGCTCAGGATGGTTTCAAAATAGGCGCTGTCTCCGCCAAATCCCGCCGTCCCGAAGAGAAACACCTCCTGGCCGGTGAGGGTGGCCAAAAACCGGGCAGTCTCCCCGTCACAGGTACCCTTGTCCGTCCAGAAGCCCACATAAATCCGCCCGGCCTGCAGAGCCTGAGGGCTGGGCGGGCCAAAATAGAGGCAGTCCGCCTCCCCCAGACAGTCCCGCAGGGTCTGGGCCAGAAGGGCCGTGTTGCCCGTTTTGCTGCTATATACAATGGAATAGCTCATTTGGTTTCCTCCTTGATGGTCACTCGGTTCAACAGGGAAAACAGCGTTTCCCGCTCTCCTTCCTCCAGGCCGCGCAAAGCCTGCTCGTCCCACTGGGCAAAAAATCCGCGGCTGAGTTCAAAGGCCTCCCGGCCCTTTTCGCTCAGCTCCAGGTGGTAGGCCCGTCCTCTCCGTTCCCGGAGCAGGAACCCGTCCTCCACCAGCTTGACCACGCTGCGCTGGCAGTAGCCCCAATCCAGCTTCAGGGCCTGGGTCAGTTCCCCCTGAGTGCAGTCTGGGTGCTTGCCTACATACACCAGCAGAAACAGCACCCCAAAGCTCAGTCCCAGCTCCTGAAGGCGCTGGGTGGTATAGTCCACAAAATTTCGGTAAAAGGTAATACAGCGGTAGGAAAAGGTCTCGGTCATAGGGCTCCTCCTTTCAGCTTGACTAAGTCAAGTATAGCCCCTTTTCTTGACTTTGTCAAGTATTAATAGACCGTCAGGCACGATAGAAACCATCAATCATAGGGGCGGTTTTGCAAAAAAAGTAGTATTGGACTTTGCAATTGCCCCTCACTATAATGAACTCAGAAAATTTGAAAGGGAGGATTCTCCATGGGTAAGCAAAACAAAAAGCTTCGCCAGCTCCTGGCCGACAACGACTATCTGATCGCTCCCTGCGCCTATGACGCGCTGAGCGCCCGGGCCATCCAGGCAGCTGGATTTTCCCTGGCCGGTACCACCGGCTATGGTATGCACGGCGTAGTTTTAGGGCA
>CAUFAM010000104.1 GCA_959022875.1 uncultured Oscillospiraceae bacterium
GGGGCGATGCGGGGGGGCAGCACCAGGCCGTTGTTGTCGCCGTGGGTCATGATGACGCCGCCGATGAGGCGGGTGGACACGCCCCAGGAGGTCTGGAAGGGGTGGTGGGGCTGGTTGTCCTTGCCGGCGAAGGTGATGTCGAAGGCGCGGGCGAAGCCGTCGCCGAAGTAGTGGGAGGTGCCGGCCTGGAGGGCCTTCTTGTCGTGCATCATGCACTCCACGGTATAGGTGGCCTCGGCGCCGGAGAACTTCTCCTTGTCGGTCTTGCGGCCCTTCACCACGGGCATGGCCAGGTAGTTCTCGCAGAAATCGGCGTAGATGTTGAACATGCGCTCGGTCTCGGCGATGGCCTCCTCGGCGGTGGCGTGCATGGTGTGGCCCTCCTGCCACAGGAACTCCCGGTGGCGGAGGAAGGGGCGGGAGGTCTTCTCCCACCGCAGGACGGAGCACCACTGGTTGTAGAGCTTGGGCAGGTCCCGGTGGGAGTGGATGATGTTGGCGTAGTGCTCGCAGAACAGGGTCTCGGAGGTGGGGCGGATGCAGTAGCGCTCCTCCAGCTTCTCCGAGCCGCCCATGGTCACCCAGGCGCACTCGGGGGCAAAGCCCTCCACGTGGTCCTTCTCCTTCTGGAGCAGACTCTCGGGGATCAGCATGGGCAGGTACACGTTCTCATGCCCGGTTTCCTTGAACTTCTCGTCCAGGATCTTCTGGAAATTCTCCCAAATGGCGTAGCCATAGGGGCGGAGGATGAACATGCCCTTGATGGAGGAGTAGTCAATCAGCTCCGCCTTTTTGCACACGTCGGTGAACCACTTGGCAAAGTCCACCTCCATATCGGTAATCTGTTCCACCTGTTTCTTGTCCTGTGCCATCTCTATCTCAATCCTTTATTCTAAAGTTATCGGTTCGTATTATTTTACGCATTCAGGCCGCAAAAGTCAAGGCCCGTGCCGCGTTCCGGGACAAAGGGCGCATAAAATCCCATAATTTCCGCACACTACAGCAAAGCGGGAGGTGGCGGAGCTTGCGTGTGGGAATCTGGGAGCGGGACGAGGGGATTCGGACGGCCGTGGAGGCCGGGTTGGGAGAGCTGGCGGCGGAGGTGCGCGCCGGGCGGCACCCGGCGGAGCTGGCCGGGGCGCGGCTGGAGCTGCTGACGGTGTCACCGGCGGCACGGGGCTGGGCCGGCGCGGGGGCCGTCCCCTGCGGGACGGTGCTGCTGCCCGGCACGGCAGGGCCGCTGGCCCGGGCCCTCAACGCCCGCCAGGCCGTGAGCTACGGCACCTCCCCCCGGGATACCCTCACCTTTTCCAGCCTGGAGGGGGACAGGCTGTGCCTGGCCGTCCAGCGGGAGCTGGTCACCCTGGGCGGGGCGGTGGTGGAGCAGCAGGAGCTGGTGCTCCCCTTCTCTACCGGCGCCTCCCCCCTGCCCTTTCTGGCCGCCGCGGGCACTCTGCTGCTCCTGGGTGTGCCGCCGGAGGAGCTGCCGGCGCGGTTCCGCCTCCCGGCGTGAGGCCTGCAAAACGGCCCCAGAACCGAGCGGTTCCGGGGCCGTTTTCATGTCATTACATTTAATACTTACAGCTTTAGCACCAGAGTGGCTACAAACTGGGCTCCCTTGTAATCGCCGAAGAGCTGCACCCGGTCCCCCGCCTCCAACTGGCGCAGGCTGGTGGAGGAGCCGCTGGCGGACATAAAGCTGGCGTCGGACACGTCCGCCGTGAGCACGTTGCCGTCGGTGAGCTGTACCATCAGGGTCTTGTCCTTGGTGTTGGGCACCAGGACCGTGCCCTCAAGCTGGCTGCTGGAGCCGGAGCCCCTGTCCACCTCGATGGACACCACATCTCCGCCGCTGACCACCATGGCCACTGCATCGTTGGGCTTGAGGGTGTAGAGGGAGACGGCGGTGCCGTCCTGGGTGACAGAAACGCCCTCGGACACGGTATAGGAGGCGGTGGAGCCGTCGGTGAGCTTCACATCAAACGTGATCCCGGCGGCATCCTGCACCACCCGGGTGATAGTGCCGGTGACGTTTGCGCTCTGAGGCGTGGTCTCCAGGGTGGTGACCTTGTTGTAGCGCACGGTGACCACCACGGTGTCGCCGCTCTTGATCTTGTCCAGAGAGCTGCTCTTACCGTCCCGGTAGATGGCGGGCAGGTCGGTGAGATCCAGTTCAAAGGTCATTACGCTGTCATTGGCGGTCTTGACCGCCAGGGTAGTGGGGGTACCGTAGGTGATGCTCTCAATGACGCCCTCGGTGGTGGTGGAGCCAGGATAGGCGTCCAGCAGCGTCACCACATCCCCGCCGGAGAGCTGAAGGGTGGCGAAGGAGTTCCGCTCCAGCTCCTTGAGTGCGATGTCCTCGCCATTGAAGCGGATGGCTGCCTTGGAGGAGATGTCGTAGGTGGTGGATTTGCCGGTACTCAGGTTGGTCAGGGTGATGTCGTTTTGATCCTTGGCATAGGTAAAGCTCTTGACGGAGCCCTGGACGTAATCGGTTACGGTGTCCACCGCCATGCTGACCAGCTCGTTGGCCTCGTCGTTGGATACCCGCAGGCTCACGTAGTCGCCCTCATAGCGGTCGGACACGGTGCCCACCACGCCGTTGACGGTGACGCCCGCCCCGGCGGGCAGGGTGTAGCGCCTGGTTTCGCCGTTAAAGGCCGACACCTGGAGCCGCTGGCCGCCGGTGCCGTTTTCCACCTTCACCAGTATGCCCTCCTCGGCGCGGGTTCCGCCGGAGAGCTGCACCGCGTCCAGATGGCCCATGGCGTCCACATAGCAGGTGGCCGTGGTGTATCCGGCCTGGGGATCCAGCAGGGTGTAGTCGCCGGCGGTCTTGCCCACCTGCACCTCGGTAAAGCGGTCGATATCCAGCCGTTTGGAAGCGCCGTTGACCGTCACGGTCAGGCTGTCCTGCTCCACGCCGGTGACGGAGCCGGTATAGGAGGTGACCGCGCCGCCCAGGCGCACGGACTCGGCAGTACCCTTCCTGTCCAGGTTCACCCGGGCGTAACTGCCCACCTTCAGGGCATCGGCGGAGGAGAGCATATTATTCTCGTAGATCTCCGCGTCGGCGGGCAGAGAGATGCTACGGGTGCCGCTGACCACGCTGGTCAGGGTCAGCAGGGTAACGCCGCTGCTGCCGGTAGACACGGCGGCGATGGTGCCGCCCACCCAGTCATAGTCGGTGTAGCCGGGCAGCTCGGCATAGATGCCCCGCTCGTCCATAAAGTCGATGGCCCGGCGGAGCATGGTGGCCATCTCGGCCCGGGTCAGGGAGTTCTGTGGCAGAAAGCGGTTGAGCTCGTTGCCCTTGACGATGCCGTACATGTTCAGCAGGTATACATAGGGCTGCAGGGAGGCGGAAATAGAGGTAGTGTCCGCAAAGCTCATGGGGTAGGAGGTCAGGCTCTGGGCCAGGGGGGCGAGCTGCATGGCCCGCACCAGATACATGGCCAGCGTCTCACGGGTGATGGACTTCACCAGCCCGCCCGCGCTGCTCAGGGCCCGCAGCTCGGTCTCCGAGATGATGCCGGTCTCCAGGCAGACGGCCATCTCCTGGGCCGCCCAGGCGTACATCTCCTCGGGCAGGATCTCCTTCAGCTCGTCCTCCCAGTCCTCGGCGATGGCCTCCTTGTCAATGGCGTCCACGCCGGTGGCACGGGAGCAAAACAGCAGCGCTTCACAGGCGGTCATCTTCTGGTCGGGAGCAAAGGTGGTGGCGCTGGTCCCCTTGACCACCCCCTGGGTGGCCAAGTACTCCACATCGTCCTTGGCCCAGTGATTGGTCATGTCGGTAAAGCTGACGGCCGCTGCGGGCACCACCAGCAGGGAGAGCGTCATCAGCGCGGCCAGCGCCAGAGAGAGAACTCGCTTTCCTTTCATATGTAATCCTCCATTTGCATAAATGGTTTCCATAATATATAGTATAATGGTTCCTCAGGGAAAAAGCAACAGAGAAAATCCCGCCCTCTTTCGCCGCTTTTTTCCAGTGCCCTGTCCATTTTTCCTGGCAGTCCACCGCATTTTCCCATAAACTCTATTGGATTTTTAAGTTTCTCTTCATTGTGCAATAAATCCCTCCGCCCGGGCGTTATGCAGTCAAACAGGAAAACAGCTCCCAAAGATTGCTCTGCTGAAACATTAAAGGAGGATATGCTGACTCACTTATTTTGTAACTAAAATAGATTGAAGGAGAACAGGTATGATTAGGTGGAATGACAATTATATTACGGGTATAGAAAAATTAGACAAGGAACATCAGCAGCTATTCCAAATGGCCGATCAGGTTTTGAATAAGTTACGGGAACGAGGAGATGAGGCAAATTATCGTATATTCCTCGTTCGGGAAACTTTGACTTATATAACCAGCTATTTTGAGCGTCATGCTAAGGCGGAAGAGGAATACATGCGCAAAATCGGCTACACTGGGTATACATTACACAAGATGTTGCACGATGAATTTTGCAATATCCAGCTAAAAAAATATCAAGATATTGTGAAGCGTGGTGAGTGCAGTAAAGAAGAGATACAAGATTTTGTCGGAAGCGGAATTGGATGGCTATTGGAGCATATAGCAACAGCAGATATGGCGATCATAGGAAAGGGTATTCTAGCCGCGCCTGCAAAGAACAGTGACTTTGAAGCGCGACTGGAAGAAAAGATCAATACGCTGTTGACCGCTTCTTTAAATATTGCGGCAAATGCGAAAATTATAGGTAGGAGCTATCAAGGAGAATTTTTGGGAAAGGCTGTATATCAAAAAATGGTATATGGTTTGGATTCACGCGAGATTACAATTGTTTCAGGTATAGAGAGCTCATTTCTACTTCGCGTTGCCGAAATGATCTATGGGACAGAAGTGAAGAATGAGATGGACTTGATACTATCTAGTCTACAGTTGTTTGCTGCAAACTTCTGGAGATCAATAGGACAGCACTTTGCTGGTAGTAATACTATGATGACTATGAAGTCGAATAGCTTTATCATTGCAGGACTTCTTTCAGAAGAACTGAGGAAGCTTAAACTAACGCACTCATTGCTCTTTGCTTCTGATATGGGGAAATTTTTTGTAGCTGTTAATTACTGAAAATTCCAAAAACGTGATAGAGTTGCGGTGTCATTCCATAGGGAATCAGAACGAGGGGCAATAGTAACAGTAAAAATAGGCCATTAACTTTATTTGAAAAAGAATACTATGACCCGCCCCCTGCTTACCGGCGCCGCCCAGAAATAACACGAATGGAAGCGCAGACCGCATCTGCCCGCGGATATTTGAAATTGCCTGGGAGACACCCATTCCCGGCAGCCGGAGGCCAAAGGAAAGGGACATCCTTGCGGATGTCCCTTTCCTTTGGCACGCCTGAGGGGATTCGAACCTCCGACCTACCGCTTAGGAGTAGACCCGATACGACATCGGGAAGTGGCATCTAATGCTT